>DATENJ010000594.1:0-9770 GCA_035275125.1 Actinomycetes bacterium
CTCGACCGGGAGCTGCTCGGCCTGGCGGATGCGGGCGACCGCGGCCGCGCCGACCTGGTACTGGCTGGCCGCCCCGACCAGCCCCTGCATCGGCGGGAGCAGGTAGTACAGGTAGAGCAGGAACGCGATGAGGGTGCCAACGTCGATCGCGCCCGAGGCGACCCGGGCGCCCCCGAGGCCGAGCACGACGATGAACGACACCTGGATGGCCAGCCCGGCGGTGTTGCCGGCCAGCGCTTCCCACTTGGCCGCGCGCACGCCCGCCTGCCAGGCCTGGGTGGCCGCCTGGTCGACGCGCTGGGCTTCGTGTTGCTCGGCCCCCGACGCCTTGACGGTGCGCATGGCTCCCAGGACGCGCTCCAGCGCGGTTCCCATGGCCCCGACCGATTCCTGGGCGCGGGAGGAGGCCCGGGAGATCCGCGGCACGACCACGCCGGTGACCACCTGGGCGCCGCCCAGCACGGCCACGGTGACGACCAGCAGTAGCGGGTCGAGCAGGGCCATCACCGTGATCGTGGCCAGCAGCATCAGTGTGTTGGTGACGGCCGACACCAGCGACCCGGTGGTGACCTCGCGCAACAGGGTGGTGTCGGCGGTGACCCGGGCCATGAGGTCGCCGGGCTCGCTGCGGTCCACCGCCGGGATGCGCAGCCACACCAGGTGGGAGACCAGGCGGCGCCGGGCGTCCAGGACCACCGACTCGGCGGCCCGGTCCAGCACGTAGCTGCCGAGCGCGCCGATGCCGGCGTTGGCCAGGGCCAGCACGGCCAGCCACACCAGCGCCTCGGTCACCGACCGGTCCTGGGCGAGGTCGTCGACCAGCCGCTTGGCGGTCAGCGGCAGGGCCAGGCCGACCACGCCGGTGGCAAGGCTGAGGAGGCCCCCGACGACCAGGGTGAGGCGGTAGGGCCGTGCGTAGGCGAGCAGGACCCGCCAGGCCGGTGGCCCCGCCGCCCGCGACTGATCGTCCGGTGACGGCCGGGTTGCCAGCCCATTGGCCGGTTCCGTCATCGCGCCCAGAGAATGCGCCACGGCAGCTCCTCGAAGCGAGGTCTACCCATCCGAGCCGGACTCCTGCATCCACAGGACCAGCGCGTCGCGGACCCAGCGCTCCTCGGGCAGGCCGGCGAAGCTGTGCTCGAGCCGGTACAGGCGACAGCCGACGACATACTCGGTGGCGGGCTCGCTGCCGGGCTCCACGTCCTGGCCGTCGACCCGCACCGTTGGCGAGCCCGGAAACCGGGCCTCGTCGGCGGCGGCCTGGTCGCCGATCAGGCTGGTGCGCAGCTCGGTATCGATGCCGACCTCGGCCCGGACCCGCTCGACCAGCGCCAGCGTCGCCGGGTAGTGCGGGCAGTCCTCGACGTAGAGCACCTCGATGACCGGGCGGCGCCCCGGCTGACCGGTTGCCGTCATCGCCTCGTTCGCTTGGGCGGCCGGGAACCGACAGCAGCCGACGCCCGCCGTGTGGTCCGGTGATGCTCCAGCTCGTCGACCGGCCAGAACACCGCGCAGCCGACCTGGTCATCACGGCGCAGCAGCCAGTTGGACACGGCCAGCACCTCGCAGCCGGCGTAGCCGCGCCCCGCCGCCAGCCACATCGACGCCCCGTAGAACAGCAGGGCGGCGTCGCTGGTCGGCTCCAGCAGGTACAGAACCAGGAACACGGCCACGTTGAGCGCGTGGGCGACCGGGCCGGTTGCCCGCAAGGGCGTGGGGGTGCGGCGGGCGCGCAGCCACTGGCCGGCCACCAGCAGGGCCGGGAAGCCCACCAGGCCCAGCAGCCAGGCGGACAGGTGGAACCCGCGGTCCAGGTGACCCCAGGTCACGCTGGCCAGCAGCAGGCCGCCGACGAGGACTCGGGCGCTGGTTCCCAGTGGTCCGATGCCGCGCTGGCCGCCTGGGTGGGTGTCGATCCGGGTCGCGGTCATGGCGCGGTCTCCTGTGGGCGGGCCGGGTCGAGCAGGCCGCCGAAGGCCCACTTGGCCCCTTTCACGGCCTCGGCCTGGCTGGAGACGGTGGCGGTCATGCCGGGATGGGCCCGGCGGTAGGTGTCGGCCGCCTCCCGGTCGCTGTGGAAGTTGATGTAGGGGCAACACCAGTCGGCGGCCGTGTCGCAGGCACCGCCAGCGGCGGTGCTGCCGGACAGCAGCACGGTGGTCGCTGGCTGGAAGCGCCAGGCCCCAGCGTGCACCTCGACGGTGATCGGCTGGCCGCTGGTGGGATCGACCGAGCTGATCCGTCCGTCGCGGCGGAGCATCTGGGGGATGCCGAGCGCGTCCACGGCACACATCGCGAACACGGCCGGGCCACCGGCGAGCTCCACCCGGTACGGAGTCGGCCGCCCGGAGAACGGATAGGCGACGGCGATGCTCCCGGTCGCCGGATCGGCGTGGACCAGGTCAGCCGCGGCCAGGGCGGCCAGGGCCGCCGGAGGGTCCAGCCCCAGCTCGGCCGCCAGGCCGGCGACCACGGTGGCGTCCGGTGGGCCGGTCCCGGTCAGGAACGCGCCCAGCAGACGCTGGTGGAACACCCGCAGCGGGTCGGGCAGGACCGCCTGGCGGCCGCCGACGTCAGCACCCCGCCCAAGCCGAGCCAGACGGTCCGCCAACCCATCAGAGGCCGCGGCGAAATGGTTGCTGGTCATGCGATCGCTCCCGAGCTGTCTCCGTTGGTCAGGGGTCTCGGTCACCCTAGACCTTCCCCTACACTGGAAGGTCAAGAGGGAGGGAGGCGACCGTGCGCATTGGTGAGCTCGCCGAGCGGGCAGACATCTCGACCAAGGCCATCCGCTACTACGAGCAGATCGGCATCCTGACTCCGCCGGCCCGCACCGCCTCGGGCTACCGCGCCTACGACCAGGCGGCCCTGGGGCGGCTGGGGTTCGTCCGGGCCGCCCAGGCGGTCGGCCTCAGCCTGGGCGAGATCCGCCAGATCATCGCCTTCCGCGACGACGGCCACGCCCCCTGCGCGCATGTCACCGACCTGCTTCGACGCCACGCCGCCGACCTCGACCGGCGCATCCGGGAGCTCCAGCAGCTCCGGGGCGAGCTCCGCCAGCTGGCCGAGCGGGCCACCACCCTCGACCCCGAGCAGTGCCCGCCCGAGCGCGTCTGCCACATCATCTAGGCTGGAACGTCCCGTCAATCCGGAGTCGCCCGGTAGTGGAGGACCACGCCGCCGGCGTCGAACACCTCGGCGTGCACGAGTTCCAAGGCAAGGTCCCGGGAGAGGTGGTCGAACATCCGAGGCCCGGCGGTGATGACCGCCGGGTGCACGGCGATCAGGTACTCGTCGACCAGTCCGGGCGTGCTGACAATGGGCCCGAGGGTGGCCGGTCCGCAGGAGAGGAGGATGTCGGCGCCGTCCTGCTGCCTGAGCTTGGCGAGCTGGCCGGCGAGATCGCCGCGGATGACAATCCGGCCGTCGCCCGGTTGCATGGTGTGAGAGAACACGACCTTGGTCATGCGGCGTTGAAGCTGGGCGAACTCGGCGAACGCCGGCGTGATCTCGGGGGCGTCGGCGGGCAGCTGACCGGTCGCGACGCCGTCCCACCAGGGGACGATCGCGTCGTACATGACGCGGCTCAGGGCCCAGGTATCGGCGGTGCGGAAGAACTGGTTGACGTAGGCCACCTCGGCCTCGCCCCAGGGGAAGGGCTCCCAGAAGGCTCCTTGGGCGTTGGCGATGCGGTTGTCGAGGGTGGACTGCATGTGGACAACGATCTTCCTCACGGGACCTCCGTCGAGTGTGGGTCGAGCCGTCCTCGGCGGCGGAGGGGGGCGAGGGTGGCGACGGCCTCGCCCTCGAGGAAGTCGAGGATGATCTGGTTGCACAGCTCGGGCTTCTCGACCAGCAGCCCGTGGGAGCTCCCGGGGACGACCGCCAGCTCGCCGTCGGGCAGCGCCCGGTACATCTCGACCGCGTGCTCCAGGCGGACCTCGTCGTCGTCGCCCACCATCACCAGGGTGCGGCAGCCGATCCTGCCCAGGTCGGCCGGGGTCAGGGTCGGCTCCACCAGGTGGGTCTCGGCCATCTTGGCCAGCACCACCGGGTAGTGCCCGATCCCGTCCGGCGAGACCTCCCCGTAGGCCTGGTGCATGAACGCGGGCGCCTCGTTGGACGGGTCGATGGCCTCGGGCAGCCACCCCTGGTGGTGGGCTGGCCCGGCGATCGCCACCAGCCGGGTCACCAGGTCGGGACGGCGCGCGGCGGTCACCAGGGCCACGATGGCGCCGTCGCTGACCCCGAGCAGCCGGGTCGGCCGCCCGACCACGGTCTCGATGAAGGCGACGGTGTCGGCGGCCATCTGCTCGAAGGTGAGCGGCCCCTCGACGTCGGGGGTGTGGCCGTGGCCGCGGCGCTCGGGGGTGAAGGTGTGGAACCGCGCCGACCAGACGGCCAGGTTGGCCCCGAACGCCCGCGCGTCCACCAGCCCCGGGTGCAGGGCGACCAGCGGGTCGCCGGCGCCCTGCTCCCCGTACCAGCTCCGGAGCCCACCCAGCTCCACGTAGCGCTCCATCCAGGCGGTCCCTTCTGTCGCCCCGCGACTTCGGCCCTCGATCACGGCGTCGCCTGTTCTTCTGCCCCCTTGGCTTCCGGGCGCGCCGCGTGGCTGCGGGCAACTACGAGTTGGGCGAGGGTGACCAGCTCGGTCGTGTCCTGGCCGCCGAGTCGGCCTCGCATCAGCTCCTGGGCTGACCGCCACGCCGGCGCGGCCGCCGCCAGCCGCTGCTCCCCTTGAGCCGTCAGGGACAGCTGCCGGCTTCGCCGGTCGGTCGGGTCCGGCTGCCCGGCGACCAGCCCCATGCGCTCCAGCACCTGCACGTCGCGGACGGCGGTCGAGCGCTCGATGGAGAGGAGCTCGGCGAGCTGGCTGGTCGACAACGGGCCGAGTCGGCGGAGCTGGGCGAGCAGCGCCACCTGGCCGATCCGCAGCCCGGACCCGGCCAGCTGGGCGTCATAGAGCCGGGTGGCCACCCGCGCCGCCGCCCGCAGGTTCCCGGCCAGACAGCCGATGAAGTCCTCGTCGGTGGCCATGATGCGTGTATATACACGTACCTTGCCGGCAAGGCAAGAGCGCCTGCGCCGCATCGTTCCTTGCTCAACAGTCGTAGCGTGGCGGGGCACGGTCACGCGAGTTAGTGAGGTGGGTCGGTTGCGCAGACGACGGCTTGGGTCGACCGGTCCGCAGGTGTCTGGGATCGGTCTGGGCTGCATGGGGATGTCCGGCACCTACGGTCGCGCCGACGAGGGCGAGAGCATCGCCACCATCGGCGCGGCGCTGGACGCCGGGATCAACCTGCTCGATACCGGCGACTACTACGGCATGGGCCACAACGAGCTGCTGATCCGCCAGGTGCTGCGGGGCCGGGACCGCGACGGTGTGGTGCTCAGCGTCAAGTTCGGCGCGCTTCGCACCCTTGACAACGCCTTCGTCGGCATCGACGGACGGCCGGTCGCGGTACAGAACTTCCTGGCCTACACCCTGCAGCGCCTGGGTACCGATCACGTCGACATCTATCGGCTTGGTCGCGTGGACCCGGCCGTCCCGATCGAGGACACGGTCGGGGCGATCGCGGAGATGATCGACGCCGGCTGGGTGCGCCACGTCGGTCTGTCAGAGGCAGGAGCCGAGACGCTCCGGCGCGCGCATGCCACCCATCCCGTGGCCGACCTGCAGATCGAGTACTCGTTGCTGTCTCGCGGGATCGAGGCGGAGATCCTGCCGACGTGCCGGGAGCTGGGCGTGGGTGTCACCGCCTACGGCGTGCTCGCGCGTGGGCTGCTCGCCGGCGCCTGGTCGGCGCGGGACGCCGCCTCGTCAGGCGACATGCGCGCCCGCATGCCCCGCTTCCGCCCCGGGAACCTGGAGCGGAACCTCGCCCTCGTCGATGCCCTCCGCCCGATCGCCGAGGAAAAGGGCGCCACCGTCGCCCAGCTCGCGATCGCGTGGGTGCTGTCGCGTGGCGACGACATCGTCCCGCTGGTGGGCACGACCCGGCGCGACCGGCTGGCCGAGGCGATCGAGGCGGTCGGCCTGGAGCTGACCCAGGACGACCTGGCCGCGATCGAGGGGGCCGCGCCGCCCGGCGCCGCGGCCGGCGAACGCTACGACGAGCGCCAGATGGCCATGTTGGACAGCGAGCAGACCCGGGCCCCGCGTTAGCGGGACAGCGTCGAGGACCGCTGGAACCTGTCGGCCTACTTCAAGAGGTCGAGGAGCTGATCTCGACTGGCGTTCCCGCCGCTTGCGATCAAGGCGATGCGCTTCGCGCCAAGCTGCTCGCGCAGTCGAAGCGCGGCCGCCAGCGGCGCCGCACCCGCCGCTTCGATCAGGTTGCGCGTCGCCTCGATCATCAGCACCTGCGCTGCCCGGATCTCGTCGTCGCTCACGAGCACGAAGTCGTCGAGCCACTGCCAGAGAATCCGCTGCGGGAGCTCGAAGGCGGTGCGTGTGGCGAGGCCCTCGGCGAACGTCTCCATCCGGTCCTCGACCAGACGGCGCTCGCGCCAGGAGCGATAGGCGGACGGTGCCGCCTCCGACTGCACGCCGATGACGCGGATGCCAGGGTTGACGGCCCTGGCGACGATGCAGGCGCCGGCGGCGCCGCTGCCGCCCCCGATGGGGACGACGATCACGTCCACCTCGGGCTGCTCCTGGAGGATCTCGAGGGTCTCGGTCGCGACTCCGGCGATCAGGAGCGGCTCGTTGCCGGAGTGCACATAG
Source organism: Actinomycetes bacterium (assembly GCA_035275125.1). Classification (GTDB taxonomy): domain Bacteria; phylum Actinomycetota; class CALGFH01; order CALGFH01; family CALGFH01; genus CALGFH01. The sequence goes on from DATENJ010000594.1 coordinate 6,731, forward strand.
CGGTACCCGTGCTCGTTGGCGAGCTGCTCGCAGTGCTCACGTGCCTCGTCAAAGTCGCGGCCGCGGAACACGAGCTCGGCCCCGAGGCCGCGCATGGAGGCCACCTTGACGGGGTTCGCGTTCTCGGGCACGCAGATCGTCGCTGGCATGGCGAACAGGTGAGCGGCGTAGGCGAGCGACTGGCCGTGGTTCCCGGTCGAGGCGGCGATCACCCCACGCTCCCGCTCCTCCGCGCTGAGCTGCGAGAGCAGGTTGACTCCGCCCCGGACCTTGAACGCCCCGACCGGCTGGTGGTTCTCATGCTTGACGAACACATCCGCCTCGAGCAGCTCGTTCAGGGCGGGGTAGCCGAAGAGCGGGGTCGGGCGGAGATAAGGAGAGATTCGGCGTCGTGCCTCCAGCACGTCCGCGAGTGTAGGAATCTGCCCTCTCATCATGCGATCGATCGTAGCGAACCCTCGGTGACCACCGGAGGGCTTGGGTATCGGGTTGAGGGCCGCTACCGACGCGCATCAAGAACGGCGGATCGGTGACTGGCGTCTGCACCGACGCCCTGACCGGGCTCCACGGCCTCACCGGTCAATAGGCCGCTAGCGCTCGGGCGCGAGGCGGCCGCCGGCCCGGGCACGGACCTGGTCGGAGTGGCGCTCGGCCTCACGGACGACCCGGGCGGCGTCGACGGCGACCAGCTCCCCGTGCCGCTTGAGGATGCGACCGTCGACAAGCACGGTGTCGACGTTGGCCGGGGTGGCCGACCGGACCACGGTCGACTCCAGGTCCCCGACCGGGGCGACGTTCAGGCCGCCGCCGTCGACCAGGATGAGGTCGGCCCGCTTGCCGGGGGTGAGGGAGCCGCAGACGTCCTCGAGGCCGAGGGCGCGGGCGCCGTTGATGGTGGCCAGCTCGATGCAGCGGCGGAAGCCGAGCGGGGCCAGCTCCTCGGTGTCGGTCCCCTGCCAGGGGATGGCCATGTTCCAGGCGACGTTCATGGCCTCGAACAGGTTGATGGGAGCCAGGGAGGCGGCGTCGATCGAGAGGCTGACGCAGACGCCGGCGCCAAGCATCCGCAGCAGCGCCGCTCGCGGGTCGCCGGCCTCGCCGAGGCGCAGCTCGGAGTGGACGGCGTAGCTGAGCGGGGTGCCGGTGCGGGCCATCGCCTGCCGGTCGGCCTCGGTGGCGGCCAGGAAGTGGCAGAGCAGGAAGTCGGGGCCCAGGTAGCCCTTGGCCTCCAGATCGGGGGCCCGCACGGCGGTGCTGCCCCCCTGGACGGTGTGGATGGCGACCGGCAGCCGGCGCGAGCGCGCCTCGGCCATCTCCCGGTCGAACACGGCCAGGGTGCCCAGGTCGGGGCCGCGCAGGTTGACCCCCAGGTGCACCAGCCCCTCGAACGGCGAGTCGGGACCGAACCACTGGCCGGCGACCCGGTCGATGTCGGTGAAGTCGAGCGGCTCGTCCTCGGGCAGCATGTCGCGGTGCCCGTAGGAGTAGCGGGCGCGGACCAGGGCGTCGCGGTGGGCGGTGAGCTCGGCGTCGGCGTGGGCGGGCGAGCGGGTGTTGTGGGACCAGTTGTGGACGCAGGTGATGCCGGCCGACAGGCCCTCGACCAGGCCGAGGGTGACGCTGGCGTAGAAGTCGTCCGGCTCGTAGGCGGCCGAGGTGGCCCATTTGGCCGGGAAGTACTCGAAGCCCTCGGCCACGTAGTTGCGACCAAGCGTGCTCCACATGTGGAAGTGGCTGTCGACCAGGCCGGGCATGACGATCATGCCGGCGGCGTCGATGACCTCCGCATCGGGGGCGACCAGCCCGGGGCCGACGGCGAGGATGCGGCCGCCGTCCACCTCAACGTCGGCCCGGGGCATGGTGCCCAGCTGGGGGTCCACCGAGACGACGGCGCCGCCGCGGATCAGGTAGTGGCCGCGGCGGGGACTGGGTTGGTCGGTCATCGTGCTCCCTTCTCGAGTCCCACGAGCTCGCGCAGGATCGGCGGGTCGTCGCGGAGGGTGGCCGGCGGGCCGGACCAGGCGATCGTGCCAGCCTCGCCGAGGATGCAGACCCGGTCGGCGAGCGCCAGGGCCAGGTCCACGTTCTGCTCGGCCAGCAGCACGGCCTGACCCTGGCCCCGGATCTGGCCGAGCCGGTCGGTGATCAGGTCGAGCACGGCCGGGGCCAGCCCCTCGGACGGCTCGTCCATCAGCAGCAGCCGCGGGTTGGTCATCAGCGAGCGGCCGATGGCCAGCATCTGCTGCTCGCCGCCGGACAGGGTCGCGGCCGGCTGGCCGCGTCGCTCCACAAGCCGCGGGAACAGCTCCCAGACGCCGGCCAGGTCCCAGCCGCCGGGCCGGGCCGCGATGCGCAGGTTCTCCTCAACGGTCAGGCTGCCGAACACCCGGCGGCCCTGAGGGACCAGGCTGACGCCGCGCCGGGCCACCTGGTAGGCGGGCAGGCCGGTGACCTCCTCCCCGTCGACTCGGACCGACCCGCCGGTCAGCGCCGGCGGCCGCAGGCCGCAGACGGCGCGCAGCAGGGTCGTCTTGCCCATGCCGTTGCGCCCCAGCAGGGCCAGCAACTCTCCGGCGGCCACCGTCAGGCTGACCCCGCGCAGCACCGTGCCGGTGGCATACCCGGCAGTCAGGTCCCTGACGTCAAGCATCGACCGTCCGCCCCAGGTAGACCGCCTGGACCGTTGGGTCGCGGCGCACCCGGTCGGGGGGGCCGTGGGCGATCGGGCGGCCGTTGTGCAGGCACAGCACCTCGTCGGTGAGGCTCAGGGCCAGGGTCATGTCGTGCTCGATCAGCAGCAGGGGCAGGCTGTCGGGCAGGGACCCGAGCAGGTCGCGGAGCCGTGACCGCTCACCAGCCGAGAGTCCGGCGGCCGGCTCGTCCAGCAGCAGCAGCCGCGGCGAGGTGGCCAGGGCCAGGGCGACCTCGAGCTGGCGCTGCTCGCCGTGGGACAGCTCGGCCACCCGGTCGCCGGCCCGGGCGGCGATCCCGGCCCGCTCCAGTGCCTCCATGGAGGCCAGCCCGACCGGGTCGCCCGGCC
>DATENJ010000595.1:0-6348 GCA_035275125.1 Actinomycetes bacterium
CACGCGCTCGTCGGCCGGGACCGAGACATGGGCCAGCGGCTCGCTGGCCTCGGCCACCCGGTCGCCGCGGAGGTCGGCCACCCGGACCGTCACCCGGTCGGTGGCGTCGACGCCGAGCACGAAGCCGGCCCGGCTCAGGAACTCAAACCAGCGGGCGGGACGGCCGCGGCGACCCTCGCCGGTGGGGCGGCGGCTGTCCATCTCCCGGATCCAGCCGAGGCGGATGAGGTCGTTGCAGACCACATGGATGGTGGGCCGGGCCAGCCCGGTGGCGCTCATCAGGTCGCTGCCCGTCATCGGCCCGCCGGCCCGCAGCGCGTCAAGCACGGCGGAAGCGGTCATCCGCCGCAGCATCAGTGACGTCGGAGTCGCCCTCTGCATGCTCGCCACCCGCGCTTGACACATGGTTCGTACATGGGAGACTACGGGCGGAATGATAAGCGCCCCTAATCTAATCGCTTCCAGATGGGGTGACAAGGGGTCGCCGCGCTGGTCCCTGGCAGGCATGGGCCAGTTTCAACCGCCGATCACCGGGGCAAACGCAGACTGATGACCTGCGCCGCTCGGCCACAGGGCCCCTGCCGGTCTCCACCGGCGGTGGACTTCCCATGCTGCCCCAATGCATGATCGAGATCCTGTTGGCCACTTCTCCTCGCGAGCGCAGCGTCGCGGTCGCCTCACGAAAGGGGCCGTGCACATCTCGTTGATGAAGCTGGTGGGCCAGCACGCCAGGTAGTGCGGTTGCAAACCCGGAGGGGCAGGCCTTACAGGAATGGGCCGTCTACCGATGGTGCTGCGGCGTCAACGAAAGGGAGACTAAATGCGATGGCGTAGGTTGTTCCAAGGGATCGCGGTGGCGGCGGTGGCCATGCTGTTCGCCTCGGCGTGTCTCAGCGAGTCGGGCGGCGGCGGTGGCGACACCGGCGGCCAGAGCGGCGGCGGCGACAAGCAGATCGAGATCATGTACGGCTTCGGTGGGGACCAGTCCAAGGGCTTCGAAGGGGCGATGGCGGACTTCGAGAAGTCCTCCGGCATCACCATCAAGTTCACCGACGCCTCCCAGTCCTTCGACACCCTGATCCGCCCGCGTGTCCAGGGCAACAACCCCCCCGACATCGCGCTGTTCCCGCAGCCCGGACTGATGCTGGACTTCGCCAAGCAGGGCAAGCTCCAGGATCTCAGCACGATGCTCGACATCAACCAGCTGAAGGGGGCGCTCGTCCCTGGTGTGCTGGACGTTGGCACCCAGGACGGCAAGACGTACGGCATCCCCGCCAACTTCAACGTGAAGAGCCTGGTCTACTACCCGAAGAAGGCGTTCGAGGCCAAGGGCTACAAGATCCCGACCACCATCGCCGAGCTCGAGGCGCTCACCAACCAGATCAAGTCTGACGGCACCGCGCCGTGGTGCGTCGGGATCGAGTCCGCCGGCGCCACCGGCTGGGTGGGCACCGACTGGATCGAGGACTTCGTGCTGCGGTACGGCGGCACCGACAAGTACGCCCAGTGGGTCAAGCACGAGATCCCCTTCAACGACCCCGTCGTGGTGCAGGCCGGACAGGAGTTCGAGAAGCTGGCCCTGGCCGACGGCAACGTCTTCGGCGGCCGCAAGAGCGTCGTCAGCACCAACTTCGGCGTCGCGATGAACCCCATGTTCCAGGACCCGCCGAAGTGCTTCCTGCACCGGCAGGGCAACTTCATCCTCCAGAAGGGCTTCATCACCGAGAAGGTGCGGCAGAACCTGGACGCTGAGGTCGGCGTGTTCCAGCTGCCGGGCGTGGACGCCAGCTCCAAGCCGTTGCTCGTCGGCGGTGACATGGCGGCCGCCTTCAGCAGTGACGAGGACACCAAGAAGGCTATGGAGTTCCTCAGCAGCCCCGAGTTCAAGTTCTCGAACATCGCCACCGCGACCTGGCTCTCGGCGTTCAAGGGCTTCGACCTCAACAACTACCCGAACGAGACCACCAAGCAGGTCGCCAAGCTGGCCTACGCGTCGACCGAGTCCGCCTTCGACGGCTCCGACACCATGCCGGGCGCCGTGGGAGCGGGCAGCTTCTGGAAGGGCATGACCGCCTGGATCAGCGGGCAGAAGAGCCTCGATGACGCCCTCAAGGACATCGAGGACAGCTGGCCCACGTAGAGCGCGCTGCGGAGGTGGGTGCGCACCCCGGCGACGGGTGGCGCACCCACCACCAACGGAGCCCGCGGCGCCATTGAGAAGCAGAAAGGAGCAGGTGGATGATCAGAGTGATCAACGCCCTGCTGGCGATCGTTGGTGGCGTGGGCGGGGCCCTGCTGCTCTACTGGGTCCTGAACAAGCTGGTCGAGATGCTCCCCCAGAAGTGGGAGGAGCGGCTCAAGCCGTGGGCGTTCATCTTGCCCGCCGTCGCGGCCATCGGCCTGTTCCTCATCTATCCGGCAGTGCGAACGTTCATCCTCAGCTTCGCCAACTCCACCAGCACAGCCTGGGTCGGCCTGAAGAACTACACCAGCCTGCTCGGCTCCCGTGACTTCCAGATCACGCTGGGCAACACCCTGCTGTGGATCGCGGTCGTCCCGGTGGTCACGGTGGTGCTCGGGTTGGCGGTGGCGACGCTGGCCGACCGGCTGGGATCCCAGGGCGAGAAGTGGAGCAAGTCCATCATCTTCCTGCCCATGGCCATCAGCGGGGTCGGCGCGGCGACCATCTGGCGTTTCATCTACGAGGCCCGCCCCGCGGGTGAGCCCCAGATCGGCCTGCTCAACGCCGTCTGGACCGCGCTCGGGTTCGACCCGGTGGCCTGGCTCACGGTGGACACCCTCCGGTTCAACAGCTTCCTGCTGATGGTCGTCGTGATCTGGGCCCAGGTCGGGTTCTCGATGGTGCTGTTGTCGGCGGCGGTCAAGGGCGTACCTGTCGACACCTTGGAGGCGGCCCGCATCGACGGGGCCAATGAGCGCCAGGTCTTCTTCAAGGTGATCGTGCCGCAGATCTGGGGGACGGTCATCACCGTCTTCATCACCGTGCTGATCACCGTGCTGAAGGCGTTCGACATCGTCTTCGTGATGACGAACGGCAACTTCAACACCGACATCATCGCCGTCCGCTTCTTCAACGAGCTGTTCCGCAACGGGGACAACGGCCGAGCCGCCGCCATCGTGGTCATGCTGATGATCGCCGTCGTTCCCGTCGTCGCCTATCAGGTGCGTCACTTCCGGGCCGAGGAGGCAGCACGATGACCACCACCGGAACCACTCCTCCTCCGACCCCGGTACCGAGCGAGGTCAAGCCGCGGCGGGCCGCGCCGCGCGGCCGAGAGGGCGAGGCCCCTGGCTCGGGGCGGGCCGGTTGGCCCGCCAGGATCGTGCTGCTGCTGCTCTGCCTCCTGTGGCTGATCCCGACCGTCGGGATCATCGTGACCTCGTTCCGCACCCAGGACGCCGCCCTCGCCTCGGGCTGGTGGACGGCGATCACCTCACCGCTCGACTTCACCCAGTGGACCCTCTCCAACTACACCCAGGCCTGGGACGGGGGGATGGGGAACGCGTTCATCAACAGCTTCGCGGTGACCCTGCCGGCCACCATCATCCCGATCATGATCGCCGCGTTCGCGGCCTATGCCTTCACCTTCATCGAGTTCCCCTTCCGCGACACCCTGTTCATCATCATCGTGGCCCTCCTGGTCGTGCCCAACCAGGTGGCCCTGGTGCCGCTGCTGCGGCTGTACACCGACCTCAACCTGACCGGGCAGTTCGCCGCCGTCTACCTGGCCCACATCGGCTTCGGCATGCCGCTCGCCATCTACATCCTGCGGAACTACATGTCGACGCTGCCCAAGGCGGTGGTCGAGTCGGCCAAGATCGACGGGGCCAGCCACTTCAAGACCTTCTGGCGGCTGATCGTGCCCATGTCGGTGCCGGCGCTCGCCTCCTTCGCCATCTTCCAGTTCCTGTGGGTCTGGAACGACCTGCTGGTCGCCCTGCTGTACCTCGGCCCGGGCGAGAAGGAGGTCGTCACCGTCGCCGTCGCCGGGCTGGTTGGCCAGCAGAACCAGGGCTGGCAGCTGCTGACCGCCGGCGCCATCCTCAGCATGCTCGTCCCGGTGGCGGTCTTCGTCTCGCTGCAGCGTTACTTCGTCCGCGGCCTCACCGCCGGGTCGGTCAAGGGGTAGGAGGAACGGCGAACGGGAGCCGGCACTGACCCTGCGGCTGCCCGGGCACTGGATCTGGGACTTCTGGTTCGCCGCCGACGGCGGGGACGTGCACGTCTTCTTCCTGCACGCCCCCCGCGACCTGGGCCATCCCGACCTGCGCCACCACAACGCCCAGATCGGCCACGCCGTCTCCCAGGACCTCCGGAGCTGGGAGGTCCTGCCGACCGCGGTCAGCCCGGGCCCGCCGGGCGCCTTCGACGACCGGGCCACCTGGACCGGGAGCGTCCTCGAGGCCGGTGGGCGCTGGCACATGTTCTACTCGGGCATCTCGGCCCGGGAGGACGGCCGGGTGCAGCGGGTCGGCCTGGCCACCTCCGAGGACCTGCTCACCTGGGAGCGCCAGCCGCTGATCGTGGAGGCCGACCCGCACTGGTACGAGACCAGCCGCGAGCACCCTCGCGGGGAGGAGACCTGGCGCGACCCCTGGGTCTTCTGGGACCCCGACAGCGGCCGGTTCCACATGGTCGTCTGCGCCCGGGTCAACCACGGCCCGGCCGACCAGCGCGGCGTCCTCGGCCACGCCTCCTCGGCCGACCTCGGCACCTGGGAAGCCGGCCCGCCCCTGTCGGCGCCGGGGGAGTTCAGCCAGCTCGAGGTGCCCCAGCTGCTACGGGTGGGTGGCGGCTGGCGGGCCGTCTTCTCGGCCTGGTGGAGCGACCACAGCGCCGCCCGCCTGGCCCGGCCGGGCGTGGTCGCCGAGGGCGGCACCCACTACCTGGTCGCCGACAGCCCGTTGGGGCCGTACGTCCTTGACCGTGACGCCTTCCTGCTCGGCGACCCCCAGGTCAGCTACTACGCCGGCCGGGTCCTGCGCCACCGCGACGCCTGGTGGCTGCTGGCCTGGCGCAACCTCGACGGCCACGGCCGCTTCTCCGGCGAGCTCAGCGACCCGATGGCCCTGACCGTGGACGAGGCCGGCTCCCTGTGGGTCGAGGACCCCGCGGATCGAGTCGACTGCTTCGGGTAATCACCCGCTTCAGGTGATGCGCGCCCGACCCGTCAGGTGCCAGCTTGATGGGCGATGAAATTCTTCTTAGGTGTCGTCATTGTCGCGGCCGCGGTGGCGGTGGCGGTCGCCGCCATGTTGCTGGTGCGCCGGCGCGCCCCGGACGGCGGCTACTTCAACGACGGCGACCGCGCCTCTGGGGTGTTCGGGGTGCTTGCAACCGGGTTCGCCCTCCTGCTTGGGCTCATCGTGTTCCTCGCCTTCACCAGCTACGACGACTCCAAGTCGGGGGCCGAGAGCGAGGCGCTGGCGGTGGTCCAGCAGTTCGAGACGGCCCAGTTCCTGCCGCCCGCCGCCCAGGGGAAGCTCAGTGGGGAGCTGATCTGCTACGGGCGTTCGGTCGTGGGCCAGGAGTGGCCGCGGATGCAGTCCGGCACCGAGACAGGAGCGGTCAATCCCTGGGCTCTGGCCCTGTTCAGGACCATGAAGACCGTCAACCCGGCTACCGCGACCGAGCAGTCCGCCTACGACAAATGGTTCGACCTGACCTCAACGCGCGAGGAGGCTCGGCGCGACCGGGTCCATGCCTCCGAGGGCGTCATTCCGGTGCCGCTGTGGCGGGTGCTGTTCTTCACCGCCGTGGTCATCGTGATCTACATGCTGTTCTTCGCCGACAGCGGGGAGCGGGCGGTCGTCCAGGGCCTGCTGATGGGCTCGGTCGTGGCCGTCATGGTCGCGACCCTGCTGCTGATCGGGATCCTCAACAGCCCCTATCGGCCGGGCATCGGCCAGCTGCGCCCAGTCGCCATGGAGCAGACCCTCGGGCTCATCGAACAGGTCCAGGCTGCGCTGCAGCAGGACGACCCGCTCCCTTGCGACGCCCAGGGGACACCACGGTGACCGACCGGACAGCCGGAACCGACGCAGGGGCCCGCCGGTCGAGTGGCTGGATCGAGGTGGCCTCGACCGTCGTGCTGGCCCTGGCCGCGGTGGCCATCTCCTGGAGCGGGTACCAGGCCAGCCGCTGGACAGGCGAGCAGGCCAAGGCGTTCAGCCGGGCCACCGGCGCCCGCGTGGAGTCGACGCGCTGGTCGAACCTGGCCAACAGCCAGACCGAGGTCGACGTCGCGACCTTCACCCAGTGGGTGAACAGCTACGCCCGCAACGAGACCGAGCTGGCCGACTTCTACCGCAAGCGGTTCCGCAAGG
>DATENJ010000596.1:0-5760 GCA_035275125.1 Actinomycetes bacterium
TGGACCGACCTCACCGTCGACGAGAACCTCAGCTTCTCCGGCCACGCCTACGGCCTGTCCGCCGGCGAGCTCGACCGGCGGATCGGCGGGCTGCTGGAGCGCACCGGCCTGGCCGGGGCCCGCGACCGGCTGGCGGGTCGGCTCTCGGGGGGCATGCGCCAGAAGCTGGCCCTGGCCATGGCCGTCGCCCACGAGCCGGACCTCCTGATCCTGGACGAGCCGACCACTGGGGTCGACCCGGTGAGCCGAGCCGAGCTGTGGCGGCTGCTGGCCGCCTCGGCCGCCGGCGGGGCGGCCGTGGTGGTGGCCACCACCTACCTCGACGAGGCCGAACGGGCGGCCACCGTGCTGGTCCTTGACCGCGGTCGCAGCCTGCTCGCCGGCACCCCCGACGAGGTCGTGGCGGCCACCCCCGGCCTGGTCCTGGACGCGGCCACCCGCCCCGACGGCATCCCGTCCTGGCGCAGGGGGTCGCGCTGGCGGGCCTGGTCGCCCGACGGCTCGACCCCGCCGGGCACCGGCCTGGCCACCCTCGACCTGGAGGACGCGGTGATCGTGGCCCAGCTCCGCGAGAACCAGCGGTGGGCGGCATGACCCCGCCGGCGGGGCCGAGAGAGGTGTCCGGGGGCGCCCCGGTGGCCCCGGAGCTGGCGGGCGCCCAGGGGGCGACCAGACGGTTCGGGGAGCTGCTGGCCGTCGACGGCGTCGACCTGGCGGTGGCGGCCGGCGAGGTGGTCGGGCTGATCGGGGCCAACGGCTCCGGCAAGACGACGCTGATCCGCATGCTGCTCGGCCTGCTCCACCCCACCGCCGGCCGCGTCCGGCTGTTCGGCGAGCCGCCGTCGCGCCAGACCCGGGCCCGCCTCGGCTACGTGCCCCAGTCCCTCGGCCTCTACGACGACCTCACCGTGGCCGAGAACATGGCGTTCTCGGCCGCCGCCTACGGGAGCCAGCAGGCCGTCCTCGAAGGCGAGCTGGCCGGGTCCCGCGACGTCCTGGTCCGCGAGCTGCCGCTGGGCCTGCGGCGGCGGGCCGCGTTCGCCATCGCCCTCGGCCACCACCCCGACCTGCTGGTCCTGGACGAGCCGACCTCAGGGGTCGACCCGCTCCAGCGGGCCCGCCTGTGGGAGACCATCCGGGCCACCGCCGAGCACGGCGCCGGGGTGCTGGTCACCACCCACCACCTGGGCGAGGCCGAGCAGTGCGACCGTCTGGTCGTGCTCGCCGCCGGCCGCGTGGTCGCCGCCGGCTCCCTGTCCGAGATTGTCGGCGACACCACCGCCGCCGAGGTCCGCAGCCCGGTCTGGGAGGCCGCCTTCACCGCTCTGGACCTGGCCCGCCTCCCCGTCAGCCTGGTCGGGCGCACCCTGCGCGTGCCGGGGAACGACGCGGCCGCGGTCGCCGGCGTGCTGGCCGACGCCGGCGTCCCCGCCGAGGTCGAGAGCGTCCCGGCCAGCTTCGAGGAGACATTCGTGGTCCTCGCCGGCGAGCCGCGAGCCGACTAGCTCGATGCGGTGATCTAGGAGGCCCGGGAGCCGGACAGCCTGATGATCTGAGCCAGGTCGGTCACGAACGCGCGCCGCTCCTGGTAGTTGGCCCTCGTACGCTCGATGCGGGCCCGCGGCGCGGCGAATGGGTGGTTCTGTTCGGCCCACCGTCGGTAGCCTCGTTCGTACCAGTAGGCGATTCCGACCACTGTTGCGCACACGACGACCGTCACGGCTGCGTTGAGCCGCCTGATCGAAGCGTCCGCCAGTTCGAATTCGGCCATCTCGGCAGCATCCTATCCCATCCGCTCATTGCGGCGGCGAAGCTGAGCCCGGCTAGACCTTGCGGAACAGCAGGGACCGCTTCACTTCCTGGATGGCCTGGGTGACCTTGATGCCCCTGGGGCAGGCGTCGGTGCAGTTGAAGGTCGTCCGGCAGCGCCAGACACCCTCCTTGTCGTTCAGGACCGTCAGGCGCTGGGCGGCGCCCTGGTCGCGGGAGTCGAAGATGAAGCGGTGGGCGTTGACGATCGCCGCCGGGCCGAAGTACTCCTTGTCGGCCCAGAACACCGGGCAGGAGGTGGTGCAGGCGGCGCACAGGATGCACTTGGTGGTGTCGTCGAAGCGCTCCCGGTCCTCGGGGGACTGGCGCCGCTCGGTGTCGGGCGCCGGGTCGTCGTTGACCAGGTACGGCATGACCTCACGGTAGGCGGCGAAGAACGGCTCCATGTCGACCAGCAGGTCCTTGTTCACCGGCAGGCCCCGCAGCGGCTCGACGGTGATCTGGTCGCCGAGCTCGCGGACCAGCACCTTGCAGGCCAGCCGGTTGCTGCCGTTGATCAGCATGGCGTCCGACCCGCAGATCCCGTGCGCGCACGACCGCCGGAAGGTCAGCGACCCGTCGACGTTCCACTTCACCCAGTGCAGCAGGTCCAGCACCCGGTCCATCGGGTCGGCCGGGACGTCGTAGGTCTCGACCCGCGACTCGCTGTCGGTCTCCGGGTTGAAGCGGCGGACGCGCAACGTCACCTGCACCTAGTACTTCCTCTCCATCGGCTGGTACCGCGTCATGGTCACGGGCTTGTAGTCGAGCTTGACGCCGCTGGCGGTGCGCGAGGCCAGGCTGTGCTTGAGCCAGTTCTTGTCGTCGCGGACCGGGTAGTCCTCGCGGGAGTGGCCGCCGCGGCTCTCGGTGCGGGCCCTGGCCGAGACGACAAGGGCCTCGGCCAGGTCGAGCAGGAACCCCAGCTCGACCGCCTCCAGCAGGTCGGTGTTGTAGCGCCGGGAGGTGTCCTGGACCCAGACCCGGGCGTAGCGCTCGTGCAGTGAGGCCAGCTCGACCTCCATCTCCTTGAGGAGGGTCTCGGTGCGGTACACCCCGGCCTTGTCGTCCATGTTGACCTGGAGGTCTCCCCGGATGGCGGCGGCCCGCTCGCCCTCGGGGTGGCCGGCCAGTCCCTCCAGCATCCGGGTGACGGCGCCGGCCGGGTCCTCGCCCAGCTCGGCGTGGCCGACCTGGGCGGCGTGGTCGCCGGCGTTGATCCCGGCCCGCCTGCCGAACACGACGATGTCCAGCAGCGAGTTGGTGCCGAGCCGGTTGGCCCCGTGCACCGACACACAGGCGCACTCGCCGGCCGCGAACAGCCCCGGGATGGGCGTGTTGGCCGCGTCGCCGACCACCTGGGCGTCGACCGTGGTGGGGATGCCGCCCATGGCGTAGTGGGCCGTCGGGACGATCGGCACGCCCTCCTTCTTGGGCTCGACGCCCAGGTAGGTGCGGGCGAACTCGGTGATGTCGGGCAGCTTGGCGTCGATCACCTTGGGGTCGAGGTGACTGACGTCCAGGTAGACGTAGTCGTGGTTCGGCCCGGCGCCGCGGCCCTCGCGGATCTCGGTGTAGATGGCCCGGCTGACCATGTCACGGGGAGCGAGGTCCTTGATGGTGGGGGCGTAGCGCGCCATGAACGCCTCGCCGTCGGCGTTGCGCAGGATGCCGCCCTCGCCCCGGGCGGCCTCGCTCAGCAGGACCCCGAGGCGGTAGAGGCCGGTCGGGTGGAACTGGAAGAACTCCATGTCCTCCATGGGCACGCCGCGCCGGTAGCAGACCCCGGGGCCGTCGCCGGTGAGGGCGTGGGCGTTGGAGGTGATCCTGAACATCTTCCCGTAGCCGCCGGTGCAGAAGACCACCGACTTGGCCCGGAACACGTGCAGCTCGCCGGTGGCCAGCTCGTAGGCGACGACCCCGGCGGCCCGGCCGTCGTCCGGCGCCCGCAGCAGGTCGAGCACGTAGAACTCGTCGAAGAAGATGGTGCCCTGCTTGACGGTCTGCTGGAACAGGGTCTGGAGGATCATGTGGCCAGTGCGGTCGGCGGCGAAGCAGGAGCGGCGCACCGGCCCGGCACCGTGGTGGTGGGTGTGGCCGCCGAAGCGCCGCTGGTCGATCAGGCCGTCGGGGGTGCGGTTGAACGGCATCCCCATGTGCTCGAGGTCGTAGACGGCCTCGATCGCCTCCCGGCACATGACCTCGGCCGCGTCCTGGTCGACCAGGTAGTCGCCGCCCTTGATGGTGTCGAAGGTGTGCCACTCCCAGTTGTCCTCTTCGACATTGGCCAGGGCGGCGCACATCCCGCCCTGGGCGGCCCCGGTGTGGGAGCGGGTCGGGTACAGCTTGGTGATCACCGCCGTCCGGCCGCGCCGCGAGCTCTCCAGCGCCGCCCGCAGGCCGGCCCCCCCGGCTCCGACGATCACCACGTCGAAGGTGTGCTGCTGGGTCATGGGGGCTCCTAGCTGGGCTGGGGGGTGAAGGCGAAGATCGTGAGCGTGCCCAGGGCCCAGGTCAGGCCGACCACGGTGGCGGTGACGCTCTGGTAGAGGAGGCGCCGGGTGCCGGTGCGGGCGTAGTCGTCGATGATCACCCGCAGGCCGTTGCCGCCGTGCAGCAGGGCCAGGGTGAGCATGGCGAAGTCGTAGACCCGCCAGAAGGGGTTGGCCCAGCGGCCGGACACGAAGGCGAAGTTGACTCGGTCAAGGCCGCCGTCGACCACGTGCATGATCGCGAAGTGGCCCAGCACGAGCAGGACCAGCAGCACCCCGGAGACCCGCATGAAGACCCAGGCGTAGAGCTCGAAGTTGCCCCGGCCGCCCTTGGGCTGGCGGCGGTCGGGGGAGGTGGAGCGGGGGAGCGGGGCCGGGGTGAGGTCGGCGGCCATGGTCAGAGCTCCTCGACCACGTGGGACCCGATGGCGATCACCGGCGGGATGGCCAGGGCCAGGAACAGCACCGTCTGGACCCACAGCATCTGGCGCTGGCGGGCGACCCCCTGGGACCAGAAGTCGAACAGGATGATCCGCAGGCCGTTCAGGGCGTGGAAGATCACCACGACGGCCAGGCCGATCTCCAGCAGCCCGACGAACGGGTTGCGGTAGGTGTCGATCACCCGGTCGTAGGCCTCGGGGGAGACGTTCAGCAGCGCCTGGTCGACCACGTGGGCGAACAGGTAGAACAGGATGGCCACACCGGAGACCCGGTGGAGGACCCAGGTCCACATCCCCTCGCGACCGCGGTAGAGCGTCCCCAGGCGCTGCATGCCTCGACGGTCACCTCCAGTTCGGATCCGCTCCGACTGTACCACCGGGCAACCCCAGTGTCGTGCCGGCAAAGCACCTGCTCACGGGCGGTTTTGGGGCGGGTGGCGTTTGGTCGTATCGTTTGCCCTCCACCATGTCACAGGACGTCGGCGGGCGGCTCGTCGCAGGCCGCTGGACGCTGCACAACCCACTGCGCCGCGCACAGCACGGCCTGGTCTGGCGGGCCACCGACCCCGATGGCCGCCCCCTGGCCGTCGAGGCGCTCCGCCTCCCGTCCACGCCCGGTCCCGGGGAGGGCTCCGGTGGACGCGGGGACGCGGGGTTCTGGGACCGGGTCGCGGCCGAGGCGCGGGTCGCGGCCTCCCTTGAGCATGCCGGCCTGGTCCGGCTGGACGACGTGGTCGTCGAGGACGGCGTCGTGTACGTGGCCACCGAGCTGGTCGACGCCCTCACCCTCGACGAGCTGATCGCCAGGCACGGCCCCCTCCCGGTCCGCCGGGTGGCCCAGCTCGGCCTTGAGCTGCTCGGCGCCCTGGAGGCGGCCCATGCCGCCGGCCTGCGCCATCTCGACCTGCGCCCGGCCTGCGTCCTGGTCGCCGCCGACGGCCGCGCCCGCCTGGCCGGCATCGGCCTGGCCACCCTCCGCACCACCCCGGACGCCGGCCCGCCCACGACCGCGTTCCTCG
>DATENJ010000597.1:0-3562 GCA_035275125.1 Actinomycetes bacterium
GGGGGTGTCCACAGCCTCTCGGGAGGTGGCCGGTGCCTGGCGGGGGTTTGTGGCCGACGCTCTCGAGGGCGACCTGGGGGAGGTCACGGTCGCTGGGGAGCGGGGCTATCTGGTGCCCGACCCGGAGGTGGCCGGGGCCGGGGTGCGGCTGGTGCGGCCGGGGTTGCTGGTGGGGCGAGTGCGGCCGGGGCGGTTCGAGCCGGCGCAGGCGCTGGCGATGGTGGCGGGCGTGGTCACCGCCCGGCGGGTCAGGGAGGTCGACGACCACGAGGCGGCGGCCTTCATCCGGGGGGAGACCCTGGCCTCGGGCGGGGCGCCCGGGTGGACGCTGGTCAGCTGGAACGGCTGGCCGCTGGGGTGGGGGAGGGTGGCCGCCGGGGTGCTCAAGAACCACTACCCCAAGGGCCTGCGTACGATGAGACCTGCCCATGCATGAGACGGTCAGTATCCCGGGAGGCGGGACGGTGAGCAGCCAGGCGCCCCACACCGAGGTCGCGGCGCGGCTCGGCCGCGCCCAGCAGCGCTACACGTCGGGCCGGCGCACGCTGGTCGAGCTGCTGCACGGGGCGGGGCGGCCGCTGGAGATCGTCGAGCTGGCCCAGGGACCGGCCAAGCTGCCGGTGAGCACGATCTACCGCAACCTGGTCGTGCTCGAGCAGGCCGGCGCGGTCACCCGCTACCCCGGGGCCGGGGGCGGTCACGCCCGCTACGAGCTGTCCGAGGAGCTGGTCGGCCACCACCATCACCTGGTCTGCAGCCGCTGCGGCCGGATCGAGGACGACCCCGTCCCCCCGGAGGTCGACGCCGGCCTCTCCTCGCTGCTGGACGCGGTCGCCGCCCGCACCGGCTTCACCGTCACCGACCACCGGCTGGAGCTGCGCGGCCTCTGCGAACGCTGCCGCTAACCCGGTTATGAGAATCATTGCCAAAAGCGGTACGATGACGGCCAACAACCTCCGGACGGGAAGGGCGGAGCCATGGGCCGGCGACGAGGCAGGCTGCTGGCGGCCTGCCTGGTGGCCGTGCTGGCGGCCGGCTGCTCCGGATCGGGCGGCGACCGCGACACCGCGGGACACGGACTACGGGTGGTGGCCACCACCACCCAGGTGGCCGACCTGGCGGCCAACGTCGGCGGCGACAGGGTGCGGGTGACCAGCCTGCTCAAGCCGGGCATCGACGCCCACGACTACGATCCGTCCCCGGCCGACATCAACGCCATCGCTAATGCCGACCTGGTCCTCCAGAACGGGGTCGGCCTGGAGCGGTGGTTTGGCGACACCATCGAGAGCTCCGGCTACGACGGCCCGGTGGTCGACACCAGCCGGGGGGTGGCGCTGCGCCAGGTCGGGGGCGAGCTCGACCCCCACATCTGGCAGAACCCGCGCAACGCCGTGCTGATGGCGGCCAACATCGAGCGCGGCCTGGCCACCGCCGAGCCGGCCGCGGCGGCCAGCTTCGAGGCCAACCTGACCGCCTACACACGGCAGCTGGAGGCGCTCGACACCGAGGTCGCGCGGCAGCTCGACAGCCTGGCCAACAAGAAGGTGGTCACCAACCACGACGCCTTCGGCTACTACCTGGACCGCTACGGCCTCCAGCTGGTCGGCTCGGTCATCCCCAGCTTCGACACCTCGGCCGAGCTGTCCGGCCGCGACATCCGCGACCTGGTGGCCAAGGTCAGGGCGACCGGGGTCAAGGCCATCTTCTCCGAGACCTCGCTGCCTCCGAGGGCGGCCGAGACGATCGGCCGCGAGGCCGGGGTCAGGGTGGTGGTCGGCGATGACGCGCTGTACGGCGACGCCCTCGGCCCGCCCGGGTCGGACGGCGACACCTACCTCAAGATGATCCGCCACAACACGGCCACGATCGTGAGCAACCTCAGTGGCGCCTGAGGGGGTCCGGGGGGGTCAAGGAGCCGGAGGCGCTAGCCCCCCGGTCGATCCCCCTGCCGGCGGCCCGCCGGTTCTGGCGCTGCGGCGGGCGACCGTGGCCTACGAGCGCGAGCCGGTGGTCGAGGGGGTCGACGGAGAGGTCGCGGCCGGGCAGTCGGTCGCCCTCATCGGGCCCAACGGGGCCGGCAAGTCGACCCTCATCCGGGCCGTGCTCGGCCTCGTCCCCCTGACCGGCGGGACCATCCGGGTGCTCGGCCGCCCGCCCCAGGCGGCCCGCCGCCAGGTCGCCTACGTGCCCCAGGCCGACACCCTCGACGCCGAGTTCCCGGTGTCGGCCCTCCAGGTGGTGCTGATGGGCCGCTACCCCCGGATCGGCTGGGTCAGGCGGCCGGGGACGGCCGACCGCCAGGCCGCGGCGGGCGCCCTGGCCCAGGTCGGCCTGGCCGAACGGGCCTCGGCCCGGTTCGGCACCCTCTCGGGCGGCCAGCGCCAGCGGGTCCTGCTGGCCAGGGCGATCGCCCAGGAGCCGAGACTGCTGCTGCTGGACGAGCCGTTCAACGGGGTCGACGCCCTCTCCCAGGACCTGCTGCTGACCGCCATGGCCCGGCTGCGGTCGGCCGGGGCGGCGGTCGTGATGGCCACCCACGACCTGAGCCTGGCCCACCTGGCCTGCGACGAGGTCTGCCTGCTGAACCGCCACCAGATCGGCTTCGGGCCGATCGGCACCACCCTCACCCCCGAGCTGCTGCGAGCCACCTACGGCGGCCAGGCCCTCCAGCTCCGGGGCGACGGGGTCATCGTCGCCCGTCCATGAGCAGCCTCCTGCTCGAGCCCTTCACCATCCCCTACATGCAGCGCGCCCTGGCCGAGGTGCTGGTCCTGGGGGCGCTGGCCGGGGCCGTCGGGGTGCTGGTGGTGCTGCGCCGCCTGGCCTTCGTCGGCGACGCCCTGACCCACACCGTGTTCCCCGGGGTGGTCATCGCCCACCTGCTCGGCCGGTCGCTGCTGGCCGGCGCCCTGGCCTTCGGGGTGCTGACGGCCGTGCTGCTGACCGGGCTGGGCAGCCACCGCCGGGTCGGCGACGACGCCGCCCTGGCCATCCTGCTCACCTCGTTCTTCTCCCTCGGGGTGGTGCTGATCTCCCGGACCCGGGGCTTCACCGCCGACCTGACCGTGTTCCTGTTCGGCCGGGTGCTGGCCATCGACCGGACCGACCTGGCCCAGACCCTGCTCGTCGCCGCGGTGGCCGCGCTCGTCCTGGCCACGCTCCACAAGGAGCTCGTCCTGCGCGCCTTCGACCCCGATGCGGCCGCCGCCATGGGCTACCGCACCCGACGGCTCGACCTCGTCCTCAACCTCCTCATCGCCCTGGTCGTGGTGGCCGCCGTCGAGGCCGTCGGCACGGTCCTGGTGATCGCCCTGATCGTGGTCCCGGCGGCCGCGGCCCGGCTGCTGGCGGACCGGGTGGCGGCCATGACCGCCGTGGCCTGCCTGCTCGGCGCGGCCGGGGGCTGGCTGGGGCTGGCCGTCAGCTACGAGGTGTCGGTCGACCACGACCTGCGCCTGGCCGCCGGGGCCACCATCGTGGTCGTGCTCGTCGGGCTGTTCCTGGTCGCCGCCGCCGTCGCCCCGCTGCGGCGGCGCCTGGCCCGGGACCGGGTCCCCGCGGT
>DATENJ010000598.1:0-2009 GCA_035275125.1 Actinomycetes bacterium
GCGGCCCTGCCGCCGTCTCCACCTACGACGGCCTGGTCCGTGCGCCCCGGTTCGCCGCCGCCCACCGGCCCAGCCTGGCCGTCCGGGTCGGCGGCGCCCCCACCAGCAAGGCCCTGACCGGCTGGCTTGACGCGTCCATCCCCCAGGTCCTGGTCGACCCGGCCGGCGGCTGGGCCGACCCGGCCCGCGCCGCCTCCCTCCGCCTCACCGCCGACCCCTCGGACCTGCTCTCCGCCACCGCCGCCCTCCTCACCGGGTCCGGTGGCCGGGCGAGCCCCTGGGCCCGCGACTGGCTGGAGGCCGAACGCCTGGCCCGGGAGGCGATCGACGGGCTGCTGGACGAGTGGGCCGAGCCGTTCGAGGGACGGGTGGCCCGGGACCTGGTGGAGTGGGTGCCGGCCGGGGGGACGCTGGTGGTGGGGTCCAGCATGCCGGTGCGGGATGTGGACGCGTTCGCCCGGCCTCGGGATGGGCTGCGGTTTGTGGCCAACCGGGGGCTGTCGGGGATCGACGGGTTCGTGGCCACCACCCTCGGGGTGGCGGCGGCCGGCGACGAGCCGGTGGCGGCGCTGTGCGGTGACCTGACGCTGCTGCACGACGCCTCGAGCCTGCTCGGGGCGGCGGGCCGGCCGCGAGGGGCTGTCCTGGTGGTGGTCGACAACGACGGCGGCGGGATCTTCAGCTTCCTCCCCCAGGCCCAGCTCCCCGGCGACCTGTTCGAGCCCCTGTTCGGCACCCCGCACGGGCTGGACCTGACCGCCCTGGCCGCCGCCGCCCGGGTGCCGGCGCGGGTCGTCGAGAAGGCGGCCGACCTGGTCCCGGCCCTGGACGCCGCCGTGGCCGGGGGCGGGACCCAGCTGGTGGTGGTCCGCAGCGACCGGGCGGCCAACCTGGCCCGCCACCGGGCCCTGACCGAGGCCGTCGCCGACGCGGCCGGCGGGTAGGCCGACCGCGCCGTGGCGATGTTCGAGGGGTTCAGCACCCGCACGGTGGCGGCCGAGGGTGCCGGGATCCACCTGCGGGTCGGCGGGGACGGACCGCCGCTGCTCCTGCTCCACGGCTACCCGCAGACCTCGGCCATGTGGCACCGGGTCGCGCCCGGCCTGGCCGAGCGGTTCACCGTGGTCGCGGCCGACCTGCGCGGCTACGGCCGCTCGGCCAAGCCACCGTCGGACCCCGGCCACCACACCTACTCCAAGCGGGTCATGGCCGGCGACATGGTCCAGGTCATGGCCGAGCTCGGCTTCGACGGCTTCGCCGTCGCCGGCCACGACCGGGGCGGCCGGGTCGGCTACCGCATGGCCCTCGACCATCCGGCGGTGGTGAGCCGGCTGGCCGTGCTCGACATCATCCCGACCCACGGCATGTGGCAGCGGATGGACCGCGAGCTGGCCATGGCCACCTACCACTGGCTGTTCCTGGCCCAGCCGGGAGGCCTCCCCGAGACCATGATCGGCGCCGACCCGGCCTGGTGGGTCAGGGAGAAGCTGCGCCGCTGGGCCGCCGACCCGCAGGCGTTCGCGCCCGAGGCGCTCAAGGAGTACGTGCGCTGCTTCTCCGACCCGGCCGCCATCCACGCCTCCTGCGAGGACTACCGCGCCGGGGCGAGCGTCGACGACCAGCACGACGCGGCCGACCTGGGCCGGCGCCGGATCGCCTGCCCGGTGCTCGCCCTCTGGGGCACCGAGGGCATCGCCCGGCGGGCCGAGGACCCGCTGGCCGCCTGGCGCCCCTGGTGCGACGACCTCCGCGGCCACGGCGTCCCCGGCGGCCACTTCCTCCCCGAAGAGGCCCCGGCCGAGACGCTGGCCGCCCTCGGGGGGTTCTTCGCCGAGGGACTCAGGGGCTGAGCAGGACCTCGAGCATGGCGCGGAGCTTGTGCTCGGTCTCGGCCCACTCGGCGTCGGGGTCGGACCCGGGGACGATGCCCGCCCCGGCGACCAGCCGGGCGTGGCGGCCCTGGAGGGTGGCGCCACGGAGGGCCACCGCCCAGTCGCCGTCGCCGGCGC
>DATENJ010000599.1:0-4830 GCA_035275125.1 Actinomycetes bacterium
CTGGTAACCGGCCGGGAGAAGGCCGGCGGGGCGCCGGCCGACCTGGGCAGGGTCGCGGTCGTGGGCACGCTCGACGAGGTCGGGCGGGTGCTGGCGGCCGATCGCTGACCGTCACGCGGCCGTCAGCAGCTGCTCCGCGGATCGCTCGTGGACGACGACGTGCCGAGGGCTGAGCACCGCCAGAGCGCCGACGTACCCGGGGTCGGGGCTGAGGTCGCGGAGCTGTGCGGTGAGCCCGCCCTGTCCTGGGTAGCTGAGCAGGTCTGGATGCGTCCCGGGCGGGGTGACCACCACCTCCGACAGCGGCACCGCGACCCCGTCGCCGGTGGCCTTGACCAGCGCCTCCTTGCGGGTCCAGTAGGTGAAGAAGTCACGGGCGACGACCACGTGCGGTGCTTCGGACTCGGCGAGCACGAGTGGCGAGAGGTCGTGGACGGAGTCGTCGGCGACCTGCTGCACGTCGACCCCCACCGCACCGGCGGTGCTCACGGCGACGGCCACCGTCGCACCGGAGTGCGAGATGGAGACGTCCAGGCCGGTCCCCGGGAGGCGCGGCCGGCCGTGGTGCCGGCCACAGCTCGGGCAGGACCGGTCGACCACCACCCTCTCCGCCGCCTGCCCGGTGAGCGGGGCCGCGACCAGCCGGAGCAGCGCCGCCGCCACCGTGTACTGCGTCCGGTGGCGTTCGTCCCACAGCACCGTGCGACGGGCGCGCTCGACGTCGCTCAGGACCTCGGCATGCCACGGCCGCATCCAGGCTGTCCTGGCCCACCACACGTCACACGTCCCAGGCTCCATGGACGACCAGCGTACCGCCCACGCCGCCGCCGAGGCGGGACCGGGGAGGTGTTGGCGAACCGGCCTAGAATTGGGGGATGACCGTCGCGACCAGCCCAAGACCGAAGCCTGAGGCGATTCCCGACCATCCCGGCGTGTACCTGTTCCGCGACCGGAACGGGCGGGTGATCTACGTCGGCAAGGCGATCTCGCTGCGCAAGCGGACCGCCAGCTACTTCCAGCCGATGCGCAACCTGCACCCGCGCACCGCGGCCATGGTCGAGGCCTCGGCGTCGCTGGAGTGGATGCTCGTCCAGAGCGAGGTCGAGGCCCTCCAGCTCGAGTACAACCTGATCAAGCAGCACCGGCCCCGGTACAACGTCCGCTACCGGGACGACAAGTCGTACCCGTGGCTGGCCGTGCCTCTGGCCGACGAGATCCCCCGGCCGAGGGTGGAACGTGGGCCCAAGCGCAAGGGGACCCGCTACTTCGGGCCCTACGCCCACGCCTACGCGATCCGCGAGACCCTCGACCTCCTGCTGCGCACCTTCCCCATGCGGACCTGCTCCAAGGGGGTGTTCGACCGGCACCGGCGCCTTGGCCGGCCCTGCATCCTGTTCGACATCAACAAGTGCTCGGGGCCGTGCGTCGGCAAGGTCACGCCCACAGAGCACCGGCGGATCGTCGAGGACTTCGTGGCCTTCATGGACGGGCGCACCCGCCCGACCCTGCAGCGCCTCGAGGCCGAGATGCGCCAGGCCGCCGAGCAGCTCAACTTCGAGCTGGCGGCCCGGCTCCGCGACCAGTTGGGCAGCGTCCGCAAGGCGATGGAGCGCCAGCAGATGGTGTCCTCGACCCCGGAGGACTTCGACATCGCCGCCTTCGCCGAGGACGACCTGGAGGCGGCCGTGCAGGTGTTCTTCGTCCGCCGGGGCCGGGTGGTGGGCCGCCGCGGGTTCGTGGTCGACAAGGTCGAGGCCCTCGACACCGCCGCCCTGGCCGCCACCTTCACCCAGCAGCTGTACGGCGACCGGGGCGACGAGGTCCCCCGCGAGGTGTTCCTGCCCGTCATGCCCGACGGCGCCGACGCCCTGCGGGCGTGGCTGGCCGAGCTCCGCGGCGGGCCGGTCGACTTCCGGGTGCCCCGGCGGGGCGAGAAGCGGGCCCTGCTGGAGACGGTCGCGGCCAACGCCCGCGAGGCCTTCGCCACCCACAAGCTGAAGCGGGCCAGCGACTTCGACGCCAGGGCCCGCGGGCTCAAGGAGCTCCAGGAGGCCCTCGACCTGCCCGAGGCCCCGCTGCGGATCGAGTGCTACGACATCTCCAACCTCCAGGGCAGCCAGGTGGTCGGCTCGATGGTGGTGTTCGAGGACGGCCTGGCCCGCAAGAGCGAGTACCGCCGCTTCGAGATCCGCTCGGTCGAGGGCCAGGACGACGTGGCCTCCCTGCGCGAGGTCCTGACCCGCCGCCTGGCCCGCCTGGCGACCGAGCGGGATCTCCCAGAGCAGGAAGACGGCCGCCGCCGGAAGTTCGCCTATCCGCCCAACCTGATCGTGGTCGACGGGGGCCGGCCCCAGCTGGCCGCCGCCCTCGAGGCGGTACGCGCCTCGGCCAGCCCCGACCTGCCGGTGGTCTCGCTGGCCAAGCGGATGGAGGAGGTGTACCTGCCGGGCATGCCCGACCCGGTGGTCATCCCCCGGACCAGTGAGGCCCTGTACCTGCTGCAGCGGGTCCGCGACGAGGCCCACCGGTTCGCCATCACCTACCACCGCAAGCTGCGCGACCGGTCGATGACCCGAAGCGTGCTCGACGGCATCCCCGGGGTGGGGGAGACCCGCCGCCGGCAGCTGGTGCGCCATTTCGGGTCTGCCCGCAGGGCCGCCCAGGCCAGCCTGGAGGAGCTCGAGGAGGTTCCCGGTGTCGGCCCCCAGCTTGCTAAGGTGGTGTACGACCATCTGCACGGAGCCGCCGGGGGGGCCAAGGAGCGGAGCCGATGACACAGGAGTTGCGGACAGAGGACCGCCTGCGGGCGGCCGCGGTCGAGTTCGTGGTGATCACCGGGCTGTCCGGTGCCGGCCGCTCGGAGGCGGCCAAGGTGCTGGAGGACCTCGGCTACTTCGTGATCGACAACCTGCCGCCGTCGCTGATCGGCCGGGTCGCCGAGCTGGCCGTGGTCGGCCGCGACCCGACCCGGGTGGCGCTGGTCATGGACGCCCGCGGCGGCGCCTTCACCACCGACGTGTCCGAGCTGTCGACCGCCCTCGACCAGCTCAGGTCCCAGGACATCAACCTGCGGGTGCTGTTCCTCGAGGCCTCCGACGAGGTCCTGATCCGCCGCTACGAGGCCACCCGGCGACGCCACCCGGTGGCCGGCGAGCGGGTCGCCGAGTCGATCGCGCTGGAGCGCGACCTGCTGCGCGAGCTGCGGGCCGAAGCCGACCTGGTGGTCGACACCAGCGACCTCAACGTGCACGAGCTGCGGGCGAAGATCCTGGCCGCGTTCGCCGACGAGTCGGCCGGCCTGCTCGTCACCGTGGCCTCCTTCGGCTTCAAGTACGGGCTGCCGCTCGACGCCGACATGGTGGTCGACGTCCGTTTCCTGCCCAACCCGCACTGGGTGCCGGAGCTGCGCCCGCTGAAGGGCACCGACCCGGCCGTGCGCGACTACGTGCTCGCCCAGAGCGACACCGGCCTGTTCCTGGCCCGGCTGGAGGCACTGCTGGAGACGGCCCTGCCCGGCTACGTCCAGGAGGGCAAGCACTACCTGACCGTGGCCATCGGCTGCACCGGCGGCAAGCACCGCAGCGTCGTGCTGGCCGAGGAGCTGGCCAGCTGGCTGACCGACAAGGGCTACCGGGCCCACGTCGCCCACCGGGACGTGGAGCGCGAGTGAGCGTTGTCGCGCTCGGGGGCGGCCGCGGGCTGGCCGTCACCCTGACCGCCCTGCGGCTGCTCGGGGTGGAGCCGACGGCGGTCGTGGCCGTGGCCGACGACGGCGGCTCCTCGGGCCGCCTGCGCCGCGACCTCGGCCTGCTCCCACCGGGCGACCTGCGCAAGGCCATGCTCGCCCTGGCCGACCCGGGGGCCGAGGTCCGCGAGCTGTTCGCCTACCGGTTCGAGCGGGGCGACCTGGCCGGCCACAACCTTGGCAACCTGGCCCTGGCCGCCCTCACCGACCTCAAGGGCGGGTTCATGGCCGCCCTCGCGGAGGCGTCGCGCTGGCTCGGGGTCCACGGGCAGGTGCTGCCGGGCACCCTGGTGCCGGTGCGGCTCTGCGGCCGGGTCGACGGCCGCCCCATCGAGGGCCAGGTGGCCATCATGACGGCCACCGGCCGGGTCGAGTCGGTCTGGCTGGAGCCGCGCGACCCGGCGGCCGTCCCCGCCGCCGTCGAGGCCGTCCGCGAGGCCGACGTGGTCCTGCTCGGCCCCGGCTCCACCTTCACCTCGGTGGTCCCCAACCTGCTCGTACCCGAGCTGGCCGCGGCCCTGGTCGAGGACCCGGAGCGGATCGTCTACATCTGCAACCTCGAGGCCCAGCCGGGGGAGACCACCGGCTTCGCGCCCGAGGCCCACCTGGCCGCCATCCTGGCCCACTGCCCGGGCCTGCGGGTGGCCACCGTGCTGTGCCAGCGGCCCCGGGACGCGGCCGGGGCCGCCCGCGAGCTGGAGGCCTTCGGCGCGCTGGGGGCGGCCGTCGTCCACGCCGAGCTGGCCACCGACGACCACACCGGCACCCACGACGCCGCCCGCCTGGCCACCGCCCTCAAGGAGCTGACCTAGCCGGCAGATGAACCGAGGCGAGTTCACCGTCCGGGTGAAGGAGGAGCTGGCGGCGTTGCGACCGGCCGCCCCGGCCGAGCGCCGCGCCCTGCTGGCCGCCCTGCTCCGCTTCGCCGCCACCCTCCACATCGGCGGCACCCTCGGCCCCCGCTACACCCTGATCCTGGCCACCGGGTCGGGCGGGGTCGCCCGCCTGGCCTTCTGGCTGCTCAACAGCGGCTACGGCGTCCGGCCCGACTTCCGCGTCCGCGAGGCCGGCGCCCTCGCCCCCCG
>DATENJ010000600.1:0-2823 GCA_035275125.1 Actinomycetes bacterium
ACCCGCGACCGTCCCGGCGAACGTCGGCTGCGCGACCCCCGCGGCATCTTGGTCCGAGCGCTCAGCCCCAGAGCCAGAGGCCTCCGGCCGAGCCGCCGAAAAGGTGACCGGTGGGTCCTGGTCCGCCGGGCCCCGGTCCGGCGGGTCCTGATCCGCTGGATCCTGGTCCGCCGGGCCCCGGTCCGGTAGGCCCCGGTCCGGTGGGGGCTGGGCCGGTGGGGCCTGGGCCGCTGGTGGTGCGCGGGTTGGGTCGACGGCTCCGGCGTTGTCGATTGCCGCCAAGGCTGATCGCAGTGCTGTCACGGCGGGACGGTCTCGTGCCTTCATCGCCGGCGGGAGGGCACGGCGCAGCCGGTCTCGTAGGTCGTCGTGGCCCGGTGGGGTCACGGCTGCTCGTCCTCACCGTTCACGGCTGGCTCATTGGCGCTCGACTCACCGTGCACGGCGGGCGTTCTGGAGGGTGGTCGGGGTGGGGCGCCGAGGCCGCGGCGGCAGGACTCGCAGTCGGGGCGGTGGCAGGCGCGCTGGTAGTTGCCCTGGTCGAGGTCGGCGAGGGCGGTCTCCAGGAGGGCTTGCTGCTGGTCGAGGTCGGCGGGGTCGAGGGTGCGGGTGTTGATCACCGGCTCCTCGCCGCCGAGGTAGCAGTAGGTGGCCACGCATCGGTCTCCGGGAAGTTCTCCCAGCTCGCGTAGGGCGAGGGCGTAGATGGCGAGCTGGTCCAGCCCGCCGGTGGCGTGGTCGGTTCGCTGGCCGGTCTTCCAGTCCACCAGCTCGACCTCAGCGGCGGCTCCCTGCCCGGCCGAGGGATCGCCCGGCGGACCGGGTTGCCGGAAGATGGCGTCGATGCGGCCCCGGATGACCCAGGGACCGAGGCGGAGGATGACGCCGACCTCGGCCTCGGGTGGGGGCAGGGTGGCGTACCGGGTGGCGGCGAAGTTGCGGCTGGCCTGTTCGATGAGCTCGGGGGCGACGTGGTCGCCGGGGTGGTCGTCGGCGTCCAGCATGTCGGGGAGGTTGCGGGCACGCCGCTCCAGCAGGCGGTGGACCACCGATCCGAGCCTGGCCGCCGGCTTCGGCGCCGACGGCAGCGGCCGGACAACCGACCAGTAGAAGTCCCGTGGGCAGCGGGCGTAGTCGAGCACCTGGCTGACCGACAGGATCCGGGGCGGGTCGACCCTGGCGGGTGTCGGGTCGACCCGGGCCGCGTCGAGCAGGTGCCGCCCGGCGTCGGCGGCGGCCCAGAAGGCGTCGGCCTGGCCGGGCGGGACCCGGGCCTCCAGCGTCCCTGGGACGGCTCGTTCCAGCTCCACCGCGGCGGCCAGGCCCTCGCCGAAGACCGGGTCGCCCTCGTCCTCGGGCCGGCGGCCGGGATGCGGCCAGCTCACCCGGTCCCTGAGCCGTTCGGTGAGCGGGCTGGCGGCTGGCTGGTCGGCCCGGACCAGGACGTCCACCGCCGGATGATCGGCCGCCTCGTTCCAGAACGGCCCCGGGCCCTTGGGGGTCTTCTCCGACCCCTGGTACCACCAGGCCGATGTGAGCACGAGCAGCTGCTTGGCCCGGGTGATGGCGACGTAGAAGAGCCGCCGCTCGTCCTCGAGGGCACGCTCCTCCAGCTCGCCCCGGAACGCCCTCGCGTTGCCGTTGAAGCGGGGCAGGTGGCCGGCGTCCTCGCGCAACTCGTAGGGGAAGCCCTGGGCGCGACGGGGGTCGGCGACCCGGGCGTCGGGGAAGATCCCGTACCTGGGCGACCCGTCCTTGCCGGTGCCGGCCGAGAGGCCCACCACCGCGACCATCGGGAACTCCAGTCCCTTGGCCATGTGCACGGTCATCAGCTTGACCGAGTCGGCCGGGGCCGGCTGCACCGCCTCGACCGGCTCGGAGGCGTCGTCGACCGCGTCCAGGTAGACCAGGAACGCGGCCAGGGACGGGTCCCCCTGGACGGGGGCGAACGTCGCCACCCGATCGAGGAAGGTGGCCAGGTTCTGGCGGGCGGTGGTGGCCCGGCGGTCCCCGGACGCCTCGAGCTCGGCCCAGACGCCGGTCCGTTCCAGGATGGTCTGGACCAGGTCGAGCAGCGGGCCACGGGCGGCCGCGCGGAGCTCCCGCAACTCCTCGCAGAACGCGTCGAGCCGGCTGCGCGCCTCCTGGTCGAGACCCTCGACCTCGTCCAGGTGGTCGAGCGCCTCGGCGAGGGCGAAGCTCACGTCGCCGGGGTCGGGGTCCTCTCCGGGCAGCTCGTCCTTGAGGCCCCAGTTGTTCCGGGCCGCCCAGCGGGCCAGCCGGACCAGGTGCCGGTAGCCGATCCGCCACCGGGGGCCGAGGAGGAGCCGGGCCAGGGCGACGTTGGCGCCCGGGTCGGCGACCACCCGCAGGGTGGAGACGAGGTCGACGATCTCCGGGGTCTCCAGCAGACCGGAGAGGCCCACCACCTCGACCGGGACGCCCCGCTGCTCGAGCGCCTCCCGCAGCGGACCGAGCAGCCGCTTGGAACGGACCAGGATGGCCACGTCCCGCCACTCCGGCCAGCTGCCGTCGGGCAGGCCGGTCTCGTGGGCGTGCACGACCTGGTCGGCGACGAACGCGGCCTCGGTGAACTGGTCGGCGAGCAGCGCGGCCCGGACCTCGCCGTCGGCGGCGCCGGGCCTGGCGACCAGCGACGCGCCCCCGCGCCGCTCCCCGGGGATCCGGTCGATCACCGAGTTGGCCAGGGCGAGGATCCGCGGCCCCGACCGGAAGTTGGTCGAAAGGGGCAGCGGAGCTGGCCCTCCTCCGTCGACGGCCGGGAGCTCCTGACCTGGCCGCGAGGCCGGGAGCGGGACCACC
>DATENJ010000601.1:0-4137 GCA_035275125.1 Actinomycetes bacterium
GGCGATGGTGCGGGTCTTGGCCAGCCCGGGGACGCCTTCCAACAGCAGGTGCCCACCCGACAACAACGCGACCAGGACCCGTTCCAGCATGCCTTCCTGGCCGACAATGACCCGCTTGATCTCAAACAACGCCGCCTCGAGGGCGGCCGACGGGTTGGCCGGGTCGGCGACGCTGAGACGGCGCTGATCGTTCTCGGTCATCTGGGCTCCTTGCGGGAATTCGTCATTGTCGATCAGGGAAGCCGGGCGCCACGGCGGGCCCGCAGGGCCCCGGCGGCGGCCAGCAGGAGCAGGCCGGCGGCGGTGAACGCCACCGTCACCTCCCGCTCCTCCATGCGGAAGCCGATGCGCGACCCCAGGCTGTCGTAGACCGCGGTGAGGTTCTGGCTACTCGGCGCCTCGAAGAAGCGGCCGTTGCTGGTCTCGGCGATCCTGGCCAGGCTGTCCGGGTCGGGCGGGACGGGCTGGATGCGGGTGCCGCCGAAGGCGTTCGGCTGCCGCAGCACCCCGCTGGCGGTGCCGAGGGCGATGGTGTAGACGGGGACCCGGAGCTGGCGGGCCCGCTCGGCCTGGATGAAGGGGTCGCCCCCGGCCGAGTTGGCGCCGTCCGACAGCAGCAGCGTCACCGCCGGCGGCACGGCAGGCTGCTGGGCGTTCGGGTCGGTCGGGGCGGGGACGGTGGTCCCGGGGTCGGCGGTGGTCGGCGGTCCGCCGCCCGCTCCGGCTCCGCCGTTGGTCGCCTCCTCGCGGGCCGCCTCGATCACGTCGAGGGCCCTGGCCAGCCCGTCGCCCATGGCCGTCCCGCCGTTGGCGTTCAGGGTGCCGAGGGCGCTTCGCACCGCCTCACGGTCGGTCGTCGGCGGCACCAGCGTCTCGGCCTCGCTCGAGAAGATGACCAGCCCCACCTGGAACCGCTCCGGCAGGCGGTCGAGGAACCGGCTGGCCGCCCGCTGCGCCGCCTCCATCCGGGTCGGCTCGACGTCGTCGGCGTTCATCGACCCGGAGACGTCGATCACCAGCATGACCGTGGCCTCGTCGCGGGGGACGGGGACCCGGGCCATCGGCCGGGCCGCGCCCAGCAGCAGCGCCGTCAGGGCGAGCACCAGCAGGGCAGCGGGAATCCACCGGCCTCGCCGCTCCCGCTCGACCACCCCGGCGAGCACGTCCAGCGCCGGGTAGCGGATCGCGTAGCGGATCCGCCGCCGCCTGGCCAGAACGAGGGCGAGGATGACGAGGGGGATCAGCAGCAACGCCAGGAGCGCCAAGGGGGTGGCAAACGTCATCGACAACTCCAGGCTCGCGGTAGTTCCTCCCCTAGGCTGCCACGATCCTCGAAACCACGTAAGCCTGCCGTCAAAGACCTGCCGGCGCGGTACCCTTGGGCGGTGGCCGCCCGGTGGGGCGGGGCGAGCGGGGGATTTGCCCTTCAGCCGGGGAGCCAAGGGCTTCTCCGGGTTTGGACTCCCGACTATTGGCCTCGCCTCACCGGGCCCCATGTGCCAGGCTCCCGGCATGGACCCGCGTGTCGCCGCCAACCGCGCCCTCTGGGACGAGTGGACGCCGATCCACGTCCGCTCGAAGTTCTACGACGTCGAGGGCTGGAAGGCGGGCAGCCGCGTCGACCTGTACCCACTCCTGGTCAACGAGGTCGGCGACGTCGCCGGCAAGGACCTGCTCCACCTGCAGTGCCATTTCGGGCTGGACACGCTCGCCTGGGCCAGGCGCGGGGCCAGGGTGACCGGGGTCGACATCTCCGAGCGCGGCATCGAGCAGGCCCGGCTCCTGGCCGCCGACACCGGCCTGGAAGCGACCTTCGTGGTCTCTGACGTGGTCGAGCTCCGGGACAACCTCGAGGGCGACTTCGACGTGGTCTTCACCTCCCTCGGGGCCCTCAACTGGCTGCCCGACCTCCCCCGCTGGGCCGAGGTGGTCGCCCATTTCGTACGTCCGGGCGGCTTCTTCTACATCGCCGAGGCCCACCCCTTCGCCTGGGTCTTCGACGACAGCGAGGAGGCCACCGAGCTCCGCGTCCACTACAACTACTGGCCATCCCCGGACGACCCGCTGGTGTTCTCCGGGGGCGAGTCCTACGCCGACCCAGAGGCCCCGGTGGAGGGCCAGGTCGAGTACGCCTGGCAGCACAGCATGGGCGAGATCATCACCTCGCTGGCCGAGGCCGGGCTGCGCATCGAGTACCTCCACGAGCATCCCTGGGTGCCATGGAAGATGTTCCCGTTCCTGGTCGAGATCGAGCCAGGGTCCGGCGTGTGGCGGCTGCCCGAGCCCTACGACGCCCGGCTGCCCCTGCTGTACTCGCTCAAGGCGACGAAGCCGTAGGCTGGAAGCAGGGACAGGGGGAGTCGTCCGGGGAGGGGTTCGTTGAGCCAGTACGGTATGGCCCCGCCGGCTGGGTCGCTGCTCGCCCAGCAGGTGTTCATCGTCAAGCAGAAGCTCAAGCTGATCGAGCTGCGCAACGAGTACGCGGTGCTCGACCCGAGCGGGCGGCAGCTCGGCGCCGTCGTGCAGGCCCCCCAGTCGCCGCTGGCCTTCCTGACCAGAGTGTTCACCAGCTGGGACGTGGCCCTGCCGATCACCCTGCACATCCTCGGGCCGGGGGCCGTGACCGAGCTGATCGTGCACAAGCCGTGGTTCACCTGGCGCTGCCAGGTCGTGCGGTCCGACGGCCAGCCGCTGGGCCAGATCACCAAGCAGGTCCGCCTCGGCAAGGCGCGCTTCACCCTGCTCGACCCGCGCGGCGCCCAGCTCGGCGAGGTCCGGGCCCACAACTGGCGGGCCAAGGACTTCAGCGTGTTCGACGGCGCCGGGCAGGCGATCGCCCGCGTGACCAAGCGGTGGGCCGGCCTGCGCGAGCTGTTCACCGACGCCGACACCTACGTGGTCGAGGTCAGCCCCTCGGCCGTCGACCCGCTGCGCAGCCTGGCCGTGGCCACCTGCCTGGTCATCGACGTGGTCATGAAGCAGAAGGACTACGACAACTAGCAGCAGGGCGCCGGCTCCCGGTCACCCCTCGCCCAGGCCTTCACGGACCGTCCTGGCCGCGGCGACCATGTTGCGCAGGGAGGCCGCGACCTCCGGGTAGTCGCGGGTCTTGAGGCCGCAGTCGGGGTTGACCCACAGCCGGGTCGGGCCGACCGCCTCGAGGGCCTCGCTGAGCAGCGTGGCCATCTCGTCGGGCGGCGGCACCCGGGGCGAGTGGATGTCGTAGACCCCGAGGCCGATCTCGCGCCCGTAGCCGGCCTGCTCGAGGTCGCGGACCAGCTCCATGCGCGAGCGGGCGGCCTCGATCGAGGTCACGTCGGCGTCCAGCCCGTCGATGGCGGGCAGGATCTCGCCGAACTCCGAGTAGCACATGTGGGTGTGGACCTGGGTCTCGTCGCGGACCCCGGCGGTGGCCAGCCGGAACGCCTCCACCGCCCAGGTCAGGTAGGCCTGGCGGCGGTCGCCGCGGAGCGGCAGGGCCTCGCGCAGGGCCGGCTCGTCGACCTGGATGACCCCGATCCCGGCTTGCTCCAGGTCGGCCAGCTCGTCGCGGATGGCCAGGGCGAGCTGGCGTGCGGTCGCCTCCAGCGGCTGGTCGTCGCGCACGAACGACCACTTCAGCATGGTCACGGGCCCGGTCAGCATGCCCTTGACGGGCCGCTCGGTGAGTGACTGAGCGTAGGTGAGCCACTCCACCGTCATCGCGGCCGGCCGGGACACGTCGCCGAAGATGATCGGCGGCCGCACATAGCGGGTGCCGTAGGACTGGACCCAGCCGAGCTCGGTCACGGCCACCCCGGCCAGCTGCTCGCCGAAGTACTGGACCATGTCGTTGCGCTCCGGCTCCCCGTGGACGAGCACGTCCAGCTCCAGCTCGTCCTGAATCCGGATGACCTCGGCGATCTCGGCCCGCATGCGCTCGGTGTAGCCGGCCTCGTCCAGCTCGCCCCGGCGGCGGGCCGCCCGGGCCTTGCGGACCTCACCGGTCTGGGGGAACGAGCCGATGGTGGTCGTCGGCAGCGGCGGCAGGCCGAGCCGGCCCCGCTGGGCCTTCTCGCGGACGTCGTAGGGGCTGGCCCGGTGCAGGTCGGGCTCGCCGACCGCGTCCAGCCGCCGGCGCACCGCCGGGTCGCGGGT
>DATENJ010000602.1:0-5737 GCA_035275125.1 Actinomycetes bacterium
GGACTGGACGAGGGGGCATTGGGTGGCCGCCGCCAGCGTGGCCGCCTCCCTGGCCAGCCGCTCGGCGTCGGCGGTCGACCCGTCGCGGGCGAGCACCCTGGCCCTGGCCATGCGCCACTCGCCCTGCGCGGCCACGTCCTCGCTGTCGGCGGCGGCCGCCTCGGCGATCCGGCTGAGCTCTTCCACCTGCTCGTCGCGACCCCCGAGGGCGGAGATCGCCTCCGCGAGCAGCGCTGCGTGGATCGCCAGGGCTCCGCCCTTCTCGCCGATCCGGGCGAACGCCTCGTAGGCAGGACGCAGGACCCGCTCGGCGTCGCCCGGGCGGCCGGCCAGCAGGTAGGTCCAGGCGCTGAACTCGACCCGTCCGACCTTCCAGCTCTTGCCGGTGAGCTCGTCGCGGATCGCGTCCGCCCGTGCCAGCAGGCGCTCGGCCTGGTCGAAGCGCTCCAGCATCGCGGAACACAGCGCAAGGCTGTCCAGTACCATCATGGTCGGCCGCGGCGCCCCGCCGAGCTGCGCGAGAATCCGCTCGCAGCGCTCGACCGCCTCCTCGGCCGGCGTCGGCCCGAGACACAGGCTCGCCGAGATCCCTCCCAGAATGCGCGTCTCGGTGCGTCGGTCCCCCGCCCGGCGGGCGTAGCCGACGATGCGCTCCCCCACCCGCTCCAGCTCCGCCCATTGGAGCCGGCGGTTGTAGACATGGGCGATGACCCGCCAGCTGTGGGCGAGGCCGACCCGGTCGCCGGACTCCTCGAACAGCGCGATCGCCCGGCCGGCCTCCCGCTCGGCCTGCTCGGTCCAGCCTTGCGGCCTCGTCACCTCGCCCAGGTAGAGCAGGGCGATCGTGCCCCGGGCGGACAGGAGGCGGTCGCCGGCCACCTGCGCGCCGTCGACCGCCTCGGTGAGGACCGCGTTGGCGCGCTCCCACTCGCCCGCCTCGGCGAGGGCGTCGCCCAGCTCGAGCAGCGAGCCGATCCGGTCCGGGTCGCCGGATGGCAGCAGGTCGAGTGCGCGGGAGAGCAGGTTCACGGCGGCGGGCGGGTCGTCGCGGCTCATCGCCCGCCGCCCGCCGCTCGCGAGTCGCCTGGCGCCCCGCATGGCCAGCTCCACCTCCCGGGGGCCGACGCGTCCGAGCTGCTCGAGATACCGGTAGGCCTGCTCGAAGTGGTAGCCGGCGATCTCGTCGCGCTCGGGCAGCACCTCCCCATCGTCACGCCCGAGCCAGTCGGCCAGGCGCTCGTGCAGGTCGGCTCGGCGGCGTTTCGGCAGCGCCTCGTAGGTCACGTCGCGGATCAGGAGGTGGCGGAACCGGAACCCCCCGGGCCCGGCCGTGGCGGCGTCACCGTCGGCGGCGCCGTCCGCTCCCTCGGCACGGATCAGCTGTCTGCGGACCAGCATGGCCAGGCGTGGCTCGACCGCTGGCCGCGCGGGCTCTGGCGACAGCGCGACGACCGCCTGCCGGTCGAACACCTGGCCGACAACGCTCGCCCGCTCCAGGACCGCCCGCTCCTCGACGTCGAGCCGATCCAGGCGGGCTGCCAGCAGCGCGGACACGCCCGCCGGGATGGGGACATGGGCCAGGTCGGCGGTGGCCTCCCAGCGGCCGTCGGAGCGGACGAGCAACCTCCGGTCAACCAGCTCCGCGACGAGCTCCTCGATGAACAGCGGGTTGCCGCCGGCGGCTTTGGCAATGCTGCCCGCTGTCTGGGACGAGACGCCGGCACCGCCGAGGAGGTTGCGGATCAGCCGCCCGCACTCGTCCTCGCCGAGCGGCTCGAGCGTCATCACGGTGATCTCGGGGCTGTCGACCCCCCAGTCCGGGCGGTCGTCGAGCAGCTCGGGTCGGGCGATGCCGACGATCAGGATGGGGGCATCGCTGGCGAAGCGGGCGACGTGCTCGAGGAGGTCGAGCAGGGCCGGGTCGGCCCAGTGGAGGTCGTCGACGACGACGATCAGCGGCCGGCGACGAGCCAGCGCCTCGAACAGCCGCCGGACCGCCCACGGGACCTCCTCGCGAGACGCGGTCTGTCCAGCAGTCCCCGCCATGCCCGCCAGCCCCTCGGCCACGAAGGCGGCGTGCTCCTCGCCCTTCAACAGGTCACGCAGCCCGACCTGCCCGCTCGCCGTCGCCGCCTGGCGGATCACCTCGGCGACCGGCCAGTAGGTCAGGCCCTCCCCGTACTCGACGCAGCGTCCGCGCAGGACCGTCCCCTGTCCTTCCACGGACGCGAGAAACTCCTGGACCAGGCGGGACTTCCCGACCCCCGCCGGGCCCAGGACGAGGGCCAGGTGACAGGCGCGTTCGGCCACGGCGGTCCTCAGAGCGGTGTCGAGCAGCCCAAGCTCCACACTCCGGCCCACCATCGGTGCTTCCAGGTGGCGAGCGTGCCCCAGCGTGTCCGGTCGGACGCCGAGCAGCCGGAACGCCTCAACCGGGTCGCCCTTGCCCTTCACCGCGAGCGGTGCCACCGGTTCGACCGTCGCCGCGTCGCGGACGAGCCGCCAGGTCTGCTCGCCGATGAGCACCTCGCCAGGGCCGGCGGCCTGCTCGAGTCGAGCGGCCAGGTTCACCGCGTCGCCGACGACGATCTCCTGCCCGTGGACCGCGTCGCCGACCACCACCTCCCCGGTGTTCACCCCGGTCCGCAGGGCAAGACGCACGCCCCACGCCGCCTCGAGCTCGCTGTTCAGCTCGGCGAGCGCGTCGCCCAGCTCGGCGGCCCCTCGCACCGCCCGCAGCGCGTCGTCCTCGTGCAGCCGGGGAATGCCGTACACCGCCATGACGGCGTCCCCGATGAACTTGGCGACGGTGCCGCCATGACGCGCGAGCACCTCGGCGGCGCGGTCGTAGTACCGGGTGATCACCTCCCGGAACGACTCTGGGTCGAGCCGCTCACCGAGCGGAGTGGACCCCACGAGGTCGCTGAAGACCACCGTGACCGTCTTGCGGACCTCCCGGCCCGTGCCGGAGGCGGCGAGGGGCGACCCGCAGGCAAGGCAGAACCGGGCCCGCGCTGGATTGTCCTCGCCGCACTGCGCGCAGATCGGCATGCGGAGAGCGTAGGAGGCGAGCCCGGCCACGGCCACCTTCAGCGGCGATGCGCAAGGACCCGGTCGAGCGGGCGAGGCACGGCCGCGAGGTCCAGCGCGTCGACCAGCAGTCGCGCGTAGCGGGCCTTCCGGCCGCTGTGGGTGCCGATGAACCGCCGGAGCTGCGCCTGGCGGCTGCGTCCCTGCCACGCCGGCTGCTGCTGGAACGTGCGGAACGACCCGAGCTCACCCTGGCCCTCGACGACCTGTTCCACCGCGGCGGCACCAAGGCAGCGGATCAGCTCGTCCTCCAGGTCGTCGACGCAGACATAGAACCCGAGTGCCTCCATGTCGCCGCGACTCAAGTTGGAGCCGAGGCCGGCATGCTCCAGCCCGCGCCGGAGGTCGCCCTCCTCGCCAGCGTCACACAGACCCGCCAGCCTGACGTCCAGGCCCGCGGGCCCGAACAGCTCAAGAAAGCGCCGGATGTTCCTGGCACCGCCCATCGCCACGACGGCAACGCCTTCCGTGGCAAGGTCCCGACCACGGCGCGCAGCCAGCGCCTCGAGCGCGACCTGGTCGCTTCTCCCCTCGACAAGCACGACCGCCGTTGGGTCACCGCTGCCACCCGGCGCTTGGCGCTGCTGGTCGTTCACCTCCCCAGCCTAGTGCACCAGCCGCCGGTTGCTGCGGCGCCAAAGAGGCTGCGTCCGTCATGACGCCAACCTCAGGCCTGGCTACCGCGGGACTTGCGCAGCAGGATCGCCACACCCAGTCCCAGCAGAGCAAGACCGGCAACGAGCAGTGCCGTCGCATCTGCCCCCGTGAAGGGCAGTTCACCGCCGCCACTGGAGCTGCTGGGACCCGACGAGGATGCCCCCGCCACCGCCGAGCTGCTGGTGGCCTCCTGGCTGGATGATGGTGCACCGGAGGTCGTGGTCGCGCTCCCCGAGGTGGAGGTTGCGCCGGACGTGCTCGTTGCACCGGAGGTCGTGGTCGAGGCCTTGGTGGTGGTCGTGGTGCCGGGTGTCTCGCAGCCGCTCACCCAGAAGACCTTGTGCTTGACGTCGGCGCCCTGGGAGCCCTCGGCGTTGACGGTCAGCTTGACATGGAAGCCCTGGTTGGGATGGGGCTGGATGCCAGCGAAGTCCAGGGTGTAGGTCTCCGAGGCGTCCAGCCCGGCCTCACTGCCGCCGCCGGTGTTGTCGTCCTCGCCGATGAACACGGTGTCGGTCAACAGCACCTGGGCCGGGCCGGTCGGCGGGTGGGACTCGAAGGTGACGGTGGCGTCCAGGTCGCCCTCGTCGTAGCCGTAGAAGTCGACCTGGAAGCTGCAGCCGACGTGGGGCTCGTTGTTGGGGGCGTCGTCGAACGGGGTGTCGTCGATCTTGACGGTGCCGTTGTTGCCGGGCGGGTTCGGAGTCGCCGAGGCCAGCCCAGCAAGGGATGACATCATCGCCGCCAGGAAGACGGCGATGGCGATGGTGATCGGCTTGCTCCGTTGCCTCACGGCCATACCTCTCCGGGTCCGGGGATCGACGTCGCCGGGCTCCAGACGAGCGCAACCGCACCTGCGCCCTAGCCCGATCTAGCCTTAGGAACCGGCAAAGGCCTAGATGCGTTACATGCAGTGGTTGTCCGCTCCGTAGGGCGATGCTCCGTAACGAGATCATGCGGGTGCACGATTTCCATTCGGGCCTGCTCGTGAACAGTGGCCGCGAATGTGCGTGATGTCCGCCTGAGTTGGCCCCCGGATCCGTCAGAAGCCAAGGAGCACGAACATGCACCGCAAGTTGTCAGCTGTAGGCCTTGCCCTGGCTGGAGCCTTCGCGATGGTGGTCCCGGCGCATGCCGCAATCGACCAGCCGGTGGCCGTCTGGCAGATGAACGAGCTCGCTGGGTCCCGGACCATGGTGGACAGCAGCGGAAACAGGATCAACGGCACCATCGGGGCCCACGTGCTCGTCGGGACCGCGCTGTCGGGCGGTGGCACCGGGTACCGGTTCCCCTACCTCAAGCCCAACACCCCACCCGCCGACCCCGAGCACGTGGTCCGGGTGCCCCACAGCTCACGGTTGAACCCCGGGAGCGGGAACTTCGCGGTCGAGCTCCGGCTCCGCACCACCCACTCCTTCGGCAATGTGATGCAGAAGGGCCAGGCCGGAGCAGCCGGCGGCTACTGGAAGCTCCAGCAACCCAGCGGCAAGATCTCCTGTCTGTTCCGAGGCGCCGTGGGGAGCAGCACGGCCTCGTCGGGGACCGTCCGGGTCAACGACGGCGCCTGGCACACCGTCCGTTGTGAGCGCACCAGCTCCAGCGTGATCATGAGGGTGGACGGGGTCGTCACCGGTCGGAACTTCAACGCCACGGGTTCCATCGCCAACACCAGGCCGCTGAGCATCGCGGGCAAGCTCAACTGCGACCAGGTCACCACCACCTGCGACTACTTCGCCGGCGACATCGACTACATCAAGATCCAGACGTCAGCGTGATCCAGGCCTCGGACCTGACCAAGCGTCAGGGCTGACGGAACAGCAGCCGCCGCAGCGCCTCCTCCACCGCCGTGCGCGGGTCGCCTGTGTCCGCGGGAGCCCGCCACGCGACGACGCCGTCCGGCCGGACGAGCACGGCGGCGTCGGGGCCGTAGGCCTGGGCGAACGTCTCGTCCTTGTCGACCAGGTCGCCGTCGGGTGCCACGCGGTAGCCG
>DATENJ010000603.1:0-2780 GCA_035275125.1 Actinomycetes bacterium
ACCGGTCGAGGTGACCGCCGGGGCCGGCCGGACCGACCTGCGCCCGGCCGACCTGGCATCGCTGGTCCGCACCGAAGCCGCCGCCGGCGAGCTGCGCCTGCGCCTCGACCCGGGCGGGCTGGACCGCCTCCTGCGCCGCCAGGCCGGCTTCGCCTACACCGAGCCGAAAGACGCCCGCTTCCAGCCGACCGGCTCCGCCATCCGGATCCTCCCGGGAGTCGCCGGCCTCGAGGTCATCCCCGGCAAGGCCGCCGCCGCCGTGCTGGAGGCCGGCGTCGCCGGCACCGGCACCGACCGGTCGGTGGCCCTGCCCACCACAACCACCCAGCCCGAGCTGACCACCAAGGAGGCCAAGACGCTCGGCGTCACGGAGGTGATGTCGACCTTCACGACCACCTTCAGCGCCGCCGATGCCCCCCGGGTCCACAACATCAGCCTGATCGCCGCCGCCGTCCACGGCCGCCTGGTCCGGCCCGGCCAGGTCTTCTCGATGAACGGCGCCACCGGCCAGCGCACCGCCGCCAAGGGCTACCGGACTGCCCACGTGATCCAGAACGGCGAGATCGTCGACGGTCTGGGCGGCGGGGTCTGCCAGGCCGGCACCACGATGTTCAACACCGCCTTCTTCGCCGGCCTGCCCGTGCCCGAGCGGCGCAACCACAGCCTCCACATCAGCCACTACCCGATGGGCCGCGACGCCACCCTGAACTGGCCGACCACCGACCTCAAGTGGCGCAACGACTCGCCCTACGGCATCTACATCACCAGCCGGGCCACCCCATCCACGCTGACCTTCACCTTCTGGTCGACCTCCAGGGGCTACAAGGTGACCTCCAGCACCTCCGCCGCCAGCAACTTCCGCGCCCCGCCGACCAAGTTCAAGGACGACCCGACCCTGCCCAAGGGCGAGGAGGTCGTGGAGGAGTCCGGGTCGTCGGGGTTCGACGTCACCGTGTCGCGCACCGTCACCAAGGGCGGCACCGTCGTCCGGCGCGACAGCTTCGTCTCCAACTACAGCCCGTGGGTGAAAGTCGTGCGCCGCGGCACCGGCCCCAAGGACGCCGCCCCCGCGCCGGGAGCCGGCGCCTCCGCCTGAGCCCTCCGCCCGACCGGCCGGGGCGCCGATCTGGCAAGGTGGGCACGGCTGTGCTTGGCTACCAGGCGGCCCGGCCCCAGCCGTGCCTCGGTGACCACCTCTGGAGGGACGAGGATGTACCCCGACGACCTCAAGTACACGAACGAGCACGAGTGGGCACGGGCCGAGGGTGACCGGGCCACCATCGGCATCACCCACTACGCCCAGGACGCCCTCGGCGACATCGTCTACGTCGACATCCCGCCGGTGGGCACCACCGTCACCAGCGGCTCGACCTTCGGCGAGGTCGAGTCGACCAAGTCGGTGTCCGACATCTACAGCCCGGTCACGGGCACCATCGTCGAGCGCAACGACGAGCTCGACAAGAGCCCCGAGCTGATCAACTCCGACCCGTACGGCCAGGGCTGGCTGGTGGTGATCGAGCTGTCCGACGCCGCCGAGGTCGAACAGCTGATGGACGCCGCCGCCTACAGCGACCTGGTCGCCGAGTCCTGACTATCACCGTATCGTGGAGGTTGTCAGGCTGAACTTCACGCCTGCGTTGACCCGTTTTTGATCCGTCAACTACAGTCACCGACCAAAACGACGCTAGCTCGCCCGCTCCGGCGGACCCGGGCGGCGGGTGACCACGATTCGAAGCCCCAGGAGGGCAGCATGTTCTGCACTCAGTGCGGTCACAAGAACCCTGAAGGGGCCCACTTCTGCGCGAACTGTGGGGCTGCGCTGGTCACGACCCCGGACGACTCGACCACCACGATCAGCCTGGCCGCCCAGGACCTCGAATCTGAGGTCGAGGAAGAGGTCGTCGCCCCGGTCGAGGAGCTGCGCGAGAACACCGCCATGCTGGTGGTGCGGCGCGGGCCGAACGCCGGCAGCCGCTTCCTGCTCGACAAGGAGGTGGTCACTGCCGGGCGCCACCCCGAGAGCGACATCTTCCTCGACGACATCACCGTCTCGCGCCGCCACGCGGAGATCCGCCGCGGGGCCAACGCGTTCACCGTCCACGACGTCGGCTCCCTGAACGGCACCTACCTGAACCGGGAGCGGGTCGAGGACGGCGAGCTCGTCGCCGGCGACGAGCTCCAGATCGGCAAGTTCAAGCTGGTGTTCTTCGCCGGAAGTCGACCCGGAGGTGGCGGGTAGGACCATGCGGGATCCGGTCCAGCGCAACGTGCCGACCCGGCCGGGCGGCGGTGGAGGAGACGCCGCGGGCTCCGGCAAGCCGGCCGGGCAGTCCGGCGCGACCGGGACGATGAGCATCGGCGAGGTCCTGGGGATCCTCAAGCCCGAGTTCCCCGACATCACCGTCTCCAAGATCCGCTTCCTCGAGGGCGCCGGGCTGGTCCAGCCCGACCGCTCCGCCTCCGGCTACCGCAAGTTCTCCGAGGACGATGTCGCCCGCCTCCGCTTCGTCCTCCGCGCCCAGCGCGACCAGTACCTGCCTCTGCGCGTGATCCGCCAGCGCCTCACCGACCTCGAACAGGTCGGCGGCCTCGACGCCAAGGCCGGCCAGGCCGGGGGTGGAGCGGCTGGCGCCGAAGCAGCCGCGGCGGGCTCCTCTGGGGCTGCTCGGCCCGGTACCCAGGACGGCCCCGGGTCCGGGGCAGCGGGGACCGGGTCGCCTCGGGCGGGGGCTGGGTCCGGCGCCGGTGCAGCCGGAACTAGGTCCGTCGGGGCTGGGGCA
>DATENJ010000604.1:0-6951 GCA_035275125.1 Actinomycetes bacterium
CCCAAGACGTCCACGAACTCGCCCGCGACGTCCTCCGACACCGCCTGGTGCTGACCTACCAGGCCCTAGCCGAACAAGTCACCCCCGACACCCTCCTCACCGCGGTGCTGAACGCGATCCCCCCACCCCGCATCGACCTCGCCCGAGAACAACCAGCATGAGCTTCCGCTGGCCCGAGCTGCTCTGGGCGGTGCTGCTGGTACCGCTCGTGCTGCTGGTGTGGATGCGGGGCGAGCGCCGCCGCACCCAGCGGGCTGGGGTCTTCGGCAACCCGGCGCTGCTGCCCAACATGGTCACCGCCCGGCCGGGCTGGCGGCGGGTCCTCCCGGTGATCCTCTACCTGCTGGCCGCGACCGTGCTCCTGCTGGCCCTGGCCCGGCCCGAGGCGACCGCCCAGGTGCCGCGCGACCAGGCCACCATCATGCTGGTGATGGACTACTCGGAGTCGATGCTCAACACCGACGTGTCGCCGACGCGCATCGAGGCGGCCCAGCAGGCGGCCGACGCCTTCCTGGAGGAGATCCCGGAACGGTTCCAGGTGGGCCTGGTCACCTTCGCCGGCGCCCCCAGCGTGGAGGCGCTCCCGACCACCGACAAGGACGTGATCCGCTCCGCCCTGCGCAACGCCCCCCTGCGCCGGGGCACCGCCGTCGGCGACGCGCTGGTCCGCGCCCTCCAGGCCAGCCGTCCGCCCAACCTGGGAAACAACGAGCGTCCCCCGACCGCCGTCCTCCTCCTCACCGACGGTGAGAGCCGCAGCGGCCGGCCTCCGGTGACGGCCGCCGAGCAGGCCCGCGAGGAGGGCGTCCCGGTCTTCACCGTCGCGATCGCCTCCCAGCCCCCGCAGGAGCTCCAGCAGATCGCCGAGATCAGCGGCGGCCAGGCCTTCTCCGCCCCCACCAGCGCCGAGCTCGAGGCGGTCTACCGCGACCTCGGCACCCGCCTCACCTACGTCGAGGAGAAGCGGGAGCTCACCTCCTACTTCATGGGCGGCGCCGCGCTCTTCCTCGTCCTCGGCGCCGCCGCCTCCATCGCCTGGTTCCTGCGCCTGCCCTAGGTGGTCAGCTCGATCCGGCCCTCGATCTGGCTGGTGAACGGGGTGGGGAGGCCCTCGACGTACTCGACCAGGGCGTCGAGGTCGACCGGGCCGACCACGCGGTTGGTGCCGTCGCGGAGGATGGTGAAGCCGTCGCCCCCGCCGGCCAGGAACGAGTTCACCGTGACCGAGTAGGTGACGCTGGCGTCGTTGGGAACCGGCGTCGAGTCGTCGCCGGGTGGGCCGACGAAGACAGCGTCGATCACCCCGGTGGTCGGCGAGGTCAGGTGGTAACGGTAGTGGAGGCCTGAGATCTCCAGGATCCGGTTCGACGGTGTCTGGAACTGCTGGCCGAGCAGGGTCCAGACCTGCGCCCCGGTCAGGTCCATCTTGACCAGGTCGTTGGCGAACGGCTGGACGGCGAACAGCTCGCCCCAGGTGACCTCGCCGGCCTGGATCCGGCCCCGGATGCCGCCCGGGTTCATGAACGCGAACTGGGTGTCCATCTCCGCCCGCTGGGCGTCGGCGATCAGGTTGCCAAGCGGCGACTCGCCGGCCGCGTTGGCCCCGCCGTCGCGACCGGCCAGCAGGTCGGTCGCGGCCGTGTTGACGACCCGGCTGACCAGCGGCGCGGTCTGCTCGACGGCGTCGTCGACGATCGCCTGAACACCGAGGTCGCCGGCCACGGCGTGGGCCGCGTCGGCGATGTCGGGCGGGTTGAAGGTCCAGACCCCCTGGAGGGTGGCCGAGGTGGCCACGACGTCCTTGGTCCGTTGGTCGAGGGTGATGCGGACGTCCTCGAACGCCCGCCCGAACGAGGACGCCTGCACGACCAGCCGCCCGTCGATCCGCGAGTTCAGCGCGGTGTGGGAGTGGCC
Source organism: Actinomycetes bacterium (assembly GCA_035275125.1). Taxonomy (GTDB): domain Bacteria; phylum Actinomycetota; class CALGFH01; order CALGFH01; family CALGFH01; genus CALGFH01. Next base: position 1,915 of record DATENJ010000604.1, read on the forward strand.
GGCCATGACCAGGTCGACCTCGGGGTCGAGGGCCTTGGTGATGTCGCTGATCCGGGGCGAGATGGCGCCGAAGGGGAACCGGTCCTGGGTGCCGCCCTCATGGATCAGCAGCACCATCGCCTCCACGCCCCGCCGCTTGAGCTCGGGCACGTAGCTGTTGACGGCCTCGGCCTCGTCGAGGAACTCCAGGCCATCGACCGCCCCCTGCTCGACGACGGTCGGGGTGGTGACGGTGGTGGCGCCGATGAAGGCCACCGGGACGCCCTTGATCCGCTTGATCAGGTAGGGCTCGAAGATGGGCTCCTTGGTGTCGGCGTCGACGATGTTGGCCGAGACCAGCGGGAAGTCCTGCCCTTCGAAGGTGCTGCCCGGCGGGAACTGGGACGGGCCGCCGTTGAGCAGCCGCAGCAGCTCGTCCAGGCCCTCGTCGAACTCGTGGTTGCCGGGGGTGCCGACGTCGAAGCCGATCTCGTTGAGCACGCGGATGGTCGGCTCGTCCTGGAGCAGGCCCGACTCGGGCGGGCTGGCCCCGATCATGTCGCCGGAGTGGACCAGCAGGGTGGTGTCGGGGTTGGCCCGCTTGCGCTCCAGCAGGTAGCGGGCGAGCACACCCGCACCGCCGGCCGCCCCCCGGAACCCGCTGTAGGGGTCGGTGTAGATCTGCGCGGCCCCGGTCAGGTTGCCGTGGAAGTCGTTGATCCCCAGCAGGTGGGCGTCGAAGTAGCGGCTGCCCCCGTCGAGCAGGTCGAACAGGACCCGGCCCTGGGCGGTCTGGGGGGCGGGAATGCCCATGAGGAAGGCCAGGGTCGGCGCGACGTCGATCGCCCTGATGCCGCCCACCGGGCCGCGGTGCCGGATGCCCGGCCCGGCGGCCACGAAGGTGCCGTGCATGTTGAGGTTGTGGGCGATGTCGACCGACTCCGGCCGGTAGCCGTGCTGGCCGAAGAACTCCGAGGGCGCGATGGTCACGCCAGGGGTGGCCGCGTCGAACTGGTACGGCGGCCGGGTGATCACGACCACGTCCCCCGAGCGGGTCGGGTGCTGGGAGTCGCTGCCGTCGACGTCGGTCAGCTCCTCCTTCTTGAGCACGTCGAGGACCACCGGGCGGCCGGGCGCTCTCGGGTCCTTCAGCTCCTCGAAGGCGGCGATGATCTGGTCGCGGACCTTGTCGTAGTCGGCCAGCGGGACCAGGCCGGGCTGGTCGCGGCCGGCCAGGTTCAGGTAGATCTGCGCGGTCCCGCCCGCGTAGCAGGCCTTGGCCTTGGTGGTGGTCGCGGCGGCGGCGTCGAGCCGGCAGTTGCCCGGCTGCTCGCTGGGCTGGAGCCCGATGTCGGTCAGGACCTTGCCCGCGTTGACCGCCTCCCAGGCGGCGGCGAACCCGTGGTCGGAGCTGGCCATCACGACCGCGTCGTCGGGCATGAACCGCCTGGTCAGCCCCAGCTTCTCGTCGGCTCCGCTGTAGGCGCTGCGGATGTAGCGGGTGCGAACCCCGACCCGGCCGTCGCGCGGGCCCTCGCCGTCGACGTTGTCGAAGAACGGGTTGGGCCGGCCGTCGAGGTCGGTCGGGGTGAGGAGCCCCAGGAACTGGTGGCTGAGCTCGTCGGTGGCCGGGTAGCCGACCATGGCCAGGTCGGTCTCGGGCTGGAGTTCGCCGAGCACGTACCGGGCGACCGCGTCGCCGTAGCGGCCCTGGAGGTCGACGGCCTGCTCGACATAGGTGTCCTCGTCGATGACGTGGGCCTCGAGCGGGGCGAAGTCGGCCGCGATCCAGGACGGCAGGTTGTCGGCGATGTGCTTCTCCAGCCGGTCCTCGCCCGTCCCGCCGGCCGGCAGGGCCGCGCAGGCGGCGGTCGCGCAGGTGGCGTTGGCCCTGGCCACCGAGGTGAAGTAGAGCTTGAAGCCCGACAGGTCGGCGGCCAGGTCGGTCAGCTTCACGTAGAAGCCGGCGCTCTGGCCGGCCCGGGTGCCGATCAGGCCGTCGGCGCCGCGCAGCTTGACCTCCTCGAAGCGGCCCTCGCGCAGGGTTGCCGCAGCCTGGCTGGCGTCCTTGGCGGCGGCCTCGGGGACCAGCAGCACGCGGTCATAGGCGCGCCGGTTGTCCGCCCGCGAGTCGAACACGTAGACGCCGTAGACCCGGTTCGGGTTCTGCGCGGCGAAGGTGGTGGCCACGGTCAGGGTCGACTGCTGGGGCGCGGTGGCCGGGTCGCCGGCGGGCACGTTGCTCCAGCCGCTGGCCGGCTCGAACGCCGCGACCTGGTAGGAGAGCCCGAAGCGGGCCGCGCCCGCCTGCTCGTCGGCGTCCGCCGGGGCGGCGAGCACACCACGGGTCGAGAAGAAGGTGGTGAAGTCGACGGTGGGGCCGGCGATGTTCGCCTGGCGACCGGCGACCCAGTCCAGCTGGGCGACCTGACGGCCGGCGCGCTCGGCGGCCGAGGCGATCGAGTCAGCTTGGAGGACCCCGGGGGACGAGAAGCTGGTGCTGCGGGAGAAGTCGGTGCCGGTCTGGTGGAAGGTGTTGTTGGTGGAGCCGTGCTTGCCCGGCCAGGCCCCGGTGGCCAGCGAGTACCAGCCAACCCCGGTGTTGGGCGGGAACCCCTGCGTGAGCCCATTGCGGCCCTGCACCCCACGCCGCTTGAGCTCACGAAGGTTGGGCATTGCCCCGCCGGCCGCGAAGCGGTCGACCAGGTCGGGTCGCATGCCGTCGGCCGCGAACAGGATGGCCGACTGCTCGGCAGGAGCCGCCACGGCCGGCAACGAGCTCGCCGGAGCGGGAGCCGCCATCGCGAGCAGCGCGGCCAGGACGGCGACGACCAGAGCAAGGGCGGAGAGACGACGGAAGCGGCGGCGAGTGACCATGGGACACCTTCCTGGAACCGGCACTGGATACAGGCGGTGAAGCAGAACCCGGAGACCCGGTAACGCTTGCGTACCGGGCAAACAGTGTCAAGATCCCCCGAAGCGGATCCCACCCCCACGACCTGCCCCTCGGGGTCCGGGTCGGGTCGCTGTCGCCCGGGTCGGGGTTCGCCTCAGCCGTTCGCTCTCCATCACCTTTTCGCCCGCAGCTCGCCACTCGGCCGCTCGCGGTCCATCAACCTTTGGCCCACGGTTCTCGACCCGGCCGCTCGCCCGCCGCCCCCCTTCGCCCACGGTTCGCGACCCGGCCGCTCGCGCGCCGATCGGCCCGCCGCTCCTGTTCCTGGCGCTAGAGTGCCTTGACGGCAACCCGACCTCCAGGGCCACCAGCGACTTGACCTCGACCGGCGCGACCGGGCCGTCGCCGCCTGGCGACCCCGGTGCCGACGCCTCCTCAGCCCGGCGCGTGCGCCTGCACGGCTGGCGGCACCCGGCCATCCTGGCCGTTGGCGCGGCCACCGTCGCGGCCGGGTTCGCCCAGTTCGGCGCCACCACCGCCCTCGGGGACGTGGCCCACGCTTTCGGGGCGACCGGCGAGGGCACCTCGACGGTGGCCAGGGTGGGCCTGTCGGGCACCACGCTGGGGATCGGCCTGGCCGTCGTCCGCCTGGCCTCCCTGGCCAGCCTGCCGCTGGCCGCCCTGGCCGACCGCCACGGCCGCCGCCGGATGCTGCTCGGCTGCGTGAGCGGCGGCCTGGCCGTCACCGCCCTTGCCGCCCTGAGCCCCGGCTACTGGTGGTTCGTTGCCCTGTTCGCCGTCGGCCGGCCCATGCTGACGGCCACCAACGCCATCGCCGTGGTCGTGGCCGCCGAGGAGACCGAGACCCGCGACCGGGCAAAGGCGATCGCCCTGATGACGGCCGGCTACGGCATCGGCGCCGGCCTGACCGCCCTGATCCGGGGAGTCGCGGGCGATGGGCTCGGGTTCCGCGGGCTGTTCGCCCTCGCCCTCGTCCCCCTGGCCGCCGTCCCCCTCCTCGCCCGACGCCTCGAGGAGCCAGACCGCTACCAGCGCCTCCGCGCCGCCAAGGACCCGCAGCTGGCCGGTACCCGACCCGCCGTCCTCGGCAGGGTCAGGGCCGACCTGCGCCCCCGCCTCCTGCTGCTGGCCGTGCTCGCCTTCTCGATCGCGTTCGTGACCGGACCGATGAACACCTTCCTGTTCGTCTATGCCGAGAACGCGCTCGGGATGTCCCGCTCTTCCACCGCCGCCATGGTCCTGGCCGCCGCCCCCGTCGGCCTGGCCGGGCTGCTGATCGGCCGCTGGGCCGCAGACCGGCTCGGCCGCCGGGCCACCGCGGCCAGCGCCCAGGCCCTCGTCGCCCTGGCGGGGATCCTCACCTACAGCGGTTCGCGAGCCGCCGTGGCCGCCGGCTACCTGGCGGCGGTCCTGGTCGCCTCGGCCTACGCGCCCGCGATCGGCGCCCTCGGCTCCGAGCTGTTCCCAACCAGCGTGCGCGCCACCGTCGCCGGCTGGCTGGTCGCCGCCGGAGTCCTCGGCGCCGTCGCCGGGCTGATCACGTTCGGCCTCCTCACCGACGCCCTGGACAGCTTCGCGACCGCCGCCGTCCTGATCTGCGCCCCGGTGGTCCTGACCAGCGTCCTGTTCGCCCGCCTCCCCGAGACCCGAGGCCTGGAGCTGGAGCAGTCAGCCCCGGACTGAGGCTCGCGCCAGCGGGCCTGAGGTTGCGCGGAGGGTCGCGCGAGGTTCAGCGGAGCTCGCACCGACGGCCCGGGTTCCGCCGGGCCGCCTGAGGTTGGCAGGCTCACCTGTGGGTTCCGCCCGCGACCGAGCGGTCCCGTATCCTCCTCCTGTCCTGCGGCTTTGCCCGGTTAGGCGGGACCGCTCGGCGGGCAGTGAGGTGGGCGCGGCCCCTCGGCGTCGATTGGCGAGTGCAAGCAAGGAGGAAGACCATGGCGGCCTTCGACCCGGCGACCCTCGACCGCTGGCGAGCGCTCGCCGTCGTTGACCGGGACGGCACGACGGTCGGGACGATCAAGGAGTTCTACCTCGACCGCGAGACCGGCTACCCCACCTGGGCCCTGGTCAACACCGGCCTCTTCGGCGTCACCCAGACCTTCGTCCCCCTGGTCCACGCGACCGAGATCAGCGACGGCCTC
>DATENJ010000605.1:0-5195 GCA_035275125.1 Actinomycetes bacterium
AACAAGGGGGAGATCACACCACGCGCGCCGCCCGCTGGCGAGGGTCGCCGCCAGTTCCCGGTACTCGAGCCCTGACGGGTCGCTCAGTCGGGGATCGCTGGCAGGCAGTGGCGGAAGAAGACCTGCCCGACCAGCTCTCCGCGGCTGCGGACGCCGACCTTGTCGAAGACGGCCGTCAGGTGCTCCTGGACGGTGTAGGGCGAGATCTGCAGCGCCCGGGCGATCTGACGGGTCGAGCGGCCCTGGAGCACCAGCGCGGCCACCGTCTGCTCCCGGTCCGACAGGCCGTAGGCGGCGACCAGCAGCGGGGCCAGCTCGTCGGGTCGGGGCGGCTCGATGATGACCGACACCCGGCCCTGCGGGTCGCCGTCCAGCCGGGCGCCGTGCAGGATCAGCCACTGGCCGGTGGGGGTGCGGACCCTGGCCCGCGCCGGCCCGCTGGCGTGTGCCGAGGCGGCCACGGCCGACAGCACCGGTGGGTCCTGGCCGAGGTGGTCCAGCCAGTGGCGGGCGGCCGGGGTGAGCGACTCCACCTGGCCGTGATGGTCCAGCACCACCAGCCCGGGACCTTGGGCCGGCGGCTCGACGGTGGCCTGCTGGGCGACCACCGTGCGGCGCAGGCCGGCGGCCAGCGTGACGGCCAGCCGCTCGACGGCGGCCATGGTCTCGGGGTCGAAGTCGGGCCGGCCGCGGTCGCGGACCAGGATCAGCGACCCCCAGCAGCCTGAGCCGTCGACGAACGCGACCCGCAGCTCGGCGTCGAAGCCGTTGGGTCGCAGCATCTCCCGCCAGCGCAGGCTGCGCTCGGGCTGACCGTCGGTGGCCTGGCTCAGCAGCCCGACCGGGTGAGGGCGGGCGGCCAGGTCGGCGAACCTGTTGACGTCCTCGGCCAGGTACTCGTTGGCGGCCAGCAGCGGGAACCCGCTGGGCAGGTTCAAGGTCAGGTGGCTGGTGATCAGCGCCGTGGCCGGGTCGTTGGTCTGCCAGCAGGACCCGTCGAACCCCACCGCCCGGCTCAGCAGGGCGTTGGCCGCATAGAACCAGGTCCGGGTATCCAGCCCGTGCTCGCCGAGCCGCACCAGCTCCCGCTCGGCCCGGTCCACCGATGCCTGGAGGTCCATACGGGCAGTGTCCTCTGTGGCCGGACCCGGGGGGAACCCCAGCTTTCTGGCATCGACCGCCGTGCCGGGCCGGCCCGACGATGGCTGGGCCCGCTGCAGACGGCACGGGCAGCTCGTCGAGAGGAGACCCTCATGTCCGATCCCGCGGCCAACAAGGCGCTGGTGACCGAGTTCATCGACGCCGTGTTCACCAACGGCGACCTGAACGCCGTCGACCGCTATCTCTCACCAGGGTTCGTCAACCACGACCCCTTCCCCGGCTTCGCCCCCGACCGGGAAGGGATGCGCCAGACCGCCCAGGTCTTCCGGCAGGCCTTCCCCGACTGGCACTCCGCGCAGGAAGCCCACATCGCCGAGGGCGACCTGGTCACCGAACGGTTCACCGCCCGCGGCACCCACCAGGGGGAGATCATGGGCATCCCCCCAACCGGGACAGCGGTCACCCTGGCGGGCATCAACATCTTCCGTGTCCAGGACGGCAAGCTGGTGGAGCGCTGGGGCCGCACCGACGACCTGGGGTTCCTCCAGCAGCTCGGGATCGTCCCGGCGATGACCTCCTGAGCAGCGCAGGCGACCATTGCCCGATCGTCGACGTCGATCCGACCAGCCCGTATGACACGACCAGGCTGAGCGGGTGCGATGTTGCCCCGGGGGTCGATCCGGCGCATGCTTGGTCGCCGTGTCCATGTCTCCCAGCGAAGACCAGCCCGAGTCTCGCGCTGCCTCAGGGCCGTTCCGTGATGTCACCGAGGGGATCTGGGAGCTGCGCGAGGCGGGGCCGCCGGACGCCGAACACACCGTGCTTCTGCTGGCCGGGGCGCTGGCCTCCGCCCGATGCTACGACGCGCTGGTCGGTCACTCGACGCTGACGGCCGGGTCGGTGCGACTGGTCGCCGCCACCCTGCCCGGCTTCGGGCGCACCCGCGCACCGGACGACGTGACCGTCGAGCACTACGGCCGCCTCGCGGCCGACCTTGCCACGACCCTGGCCGCGGACGTCGTCGCCGGCCACAGCCTCGGCGCCAATGTCGCGCTGGAGATGGCCCTCCGGGGCGAGTGGTCGGGACCGTTCGTCCTGCTGTCACCCAGCTTCTGCCGAAGGGACGAGTCGATCTTCCCGCGTGCCCTTGACCGACTGGGCTCGGTGCTCGGTCATCTCCCCTTCTCCCTGATGTTCCGCATCATCGGACCGGCGATGCGGGGGAGCCTGCCGCCCGACCAGGCGGATGTCGTGGTCGCCGAGCTCGGCAACAACGATCCGCGCTTCGTGCGACGCCAGACCCGCGCGTACCTGCAGTACCTCGACGGGCACCCCGCGCTGGCCCGCGATCTGGCGACCAGCGGTCGCAGCGCCACGGTGAGCTTCGGCGCGAAGGACGACGTCAAGATCCAACCGGAGGAACGTGCGGCCCTCGAAGGCTCACCCTCAGCGAGTCTTGTCGTCATCTCTGGAACCGGCCACTTCGCGCTCATCGAGGAGCCGGGGCGGGTCGCCGAGCTCATCGTCGAGGCGCTCGGCTCCGACTCACCTAGGTGAGGTCGGCAAGCGAGCCGAGTACGCAGAACTCGTTGCCTTCCGGGTCGGCGAGCACCACCCACGGGACCTGGGCTTGACCCACGTCGGCTCGCCGGGCTCCCAGACCGATCAGCCGCTCCACCTCCGCCTCGTGCGAGCCGTCGATCGGCCTGATGTCCAGGTGCAGGCGGTTCTTGACCGTCTTGTCTTCGGGAACCGTCACGAACACCAGCGTCGGGACAGCCGGCGCCCGCCGCACCTGCTCAGCCAGGTCAGGCGGCTCGCGCTCCCAGGGCGCAACCTCAACCTGCCCCTCCTCAGTACGCACCACGTGGTAGCCGAGGGCAGCGGCCCAGAACGCCCCCTGCCGGACAGGGTCGTGACAATCAACGACGATCTCGGTCAGCCTGCTCCCCATGGGCACCTCGTTACTAGAGTCACAGCGTTCGGGGACCGGTCAAGAGTCCGCCGTCGACTGGGAGGGTGTGGCCGGTGATCCAGGCCGCATCGCTTGAAGCCAGGAAGGCGACCGCGGCGGCGACATCCTCGGGCTCGCCGACACGTCCGAGGGGGTAGAGATGGCGGAGGCTGTCCGCCCCGCCCGCTTGTCGGTCCCAGCTCCGGGTCCTGATGGTGGCTGGCGCCACAGTGTTCACCCGGATGCCATCGGGAGCCAGACTGGCCGCGAGGTTGACCGTCAGCGAGCCGATCCCTGCTTTCGCGGACGAGTAGGGCTCGCTGCCCAACGCGGTGAGGGCGTTGACCGAGCTGACGTTGACGATCGCGGGACTCCTGGTGCTGCGGCGCAGGTGCGCAATTGCCGCCCGACAGCAGCGAACGACACCGAGGAGGTTGAGCTCGAGCATGCGGACCCACACCTCGTCGTTCGTCTCCTCGAACCGACCGTGGTCGCCGTCGCCGCCGGCCACGTTGACCACGATGTCGATCCCACCGAGTCCGGAGGTGGCGTCGGCGAAGGCCTGTTCGACCGAGGACGCGTCGGTCACATCCAGCCAGATGGCCAGATGCCGGCTGGCCCCGTTGGTGAGGTCCTTGGCCACCTGTTGGGCCGCATCCTGGTCAAGGTCGGCCACCGCCACCCGAGCCCCTTCCTCGGCCAACCGGGACGCACAGGCCCGGCCGATGCCGTGAGCTCCACCGGTGACAACTGCCGCCGCACCTGCGAACCGTCCGAAGTCCCGTTGCGTCATCGGTGGAGCCTCCCACGGTTCGCCAGGCGTCGCCCGGGCAAGGGAAAGGGCCTGGTCACAGACCAGGCCCTTGTGGTGGAGGTGGGGAGACTCGAACTCCCGTCCCGCAGCGTCGTCCCAGGGATTCTCCGAGCGCAGCCGCCGGTTGAACTTCGGACCCGGGCTGTCCGGTGGCGACGCTCCCGGGTCCTAGCCAGCTAAGGTGTTCCTGAAGTGGGCACTGACATCCCACCTCGGGTGAGCCTGCTATCGACGCCCGACCCGCTCCCACAGGCAAGGAGCGGCGGACGGCTGTCTAAGTAACCTTAGGCAGCGAGCGCGTAGTTAGGCTTGGCGCTTGTGTTTTTCGCGGTTTGGTACGAAGCCCCGCGAACTCCGGCTCGCTTCCCCTGGATCGATCCGTCACGGTCGAACCCAGGCACCCCCATATGGTGTTGTCAACGCACTCCATTGTAGCCCTGTTCCGGTAGGCTCCGGCCATGGCAGTGACTGGTGTGATCGCCGTCACCGGGGCGACCGGTGGGCTCGGAGGCCGGGTGGCCCGGCGGCTGGCCGAGCGGGGGGTTGGCCAGCGCCTTGTGGTCAGGGACCCTCGGCGGGCGCCGGAGCTCGCGGGGGCTGAGGTGGCGGCGGGCAGCTATGACGACGCCGACGGGCTGCGGCGGGCGTTCGAGGGGGCGGCGACGCTGTTCATGGTGTCGGCGTCGGAGGACCCCGACCGGCTACAGCTGCACGGCAACGTGGTCGACGCGGCCGTTGCTGCCGGGGTCGAGCGGGTCGTGTACACCTCGTTCTACGGAGCCGGGCCCGAGTGCACCTTCACCTTCGGGCGCGACCACTGGCACGCCGAGCAGCGCATCAGGGACAGTGGGCTGCGGCACACGTTCCTGCGCGACAACCTCTACATCGACTTCACGCCCCTGATGGTCGGGGCCGACGGGGTCATCCGGGGACCGGCCGCCGACGGGCGGGTGGCCGCGGTGGCGCGTGACGACATCGCCGACGTTGCCGTGGCCGTGCTGCTCGAGGAGAGCGGCGGGCACGACGGGCGGACCTACGACATGACCGGGCCGCAGGCCCTGACCCTGGCCGAGGTCGCCGAGGAGCTGTCGCGGGCCGCCGGGCGGCCCGTCACCTACCAGAACGAGACTCTGGAGGAGGCGTACGCGTCGCGGGCGTCCTATGGCGCGCCCGACTGGGAGGTCGCCGGCTGGGTGACCACCTACGCCGCCATCGCCAACGGCGACCTCGACACGGTCAGCGACGACGTGGCCAGGGTGGCCGGCCATCCGCCGCTCTCCCTGGCCGAGTTCCTGCGCCGCAACCCCGCCAGCTACGAGCGGCTGG
>DATENJ010000606.1:0-2874 GCA_035275125.1 Actinomycetes bacterium
AGCGCGGAGGTCGGGGTGCCGAGCGAGGAGACGTACAAGGCATCAGGGGCCGCGTCGAGGACGGCGCGCACGATCGTGGTGGGGTTCATGCGAGGTCGAGGATCGATTCGAGGACGATCGGGGCCAGCACGCGGGCGCCCTCGGCGGTCGCCTGCCCGCCGGCCCTGAGGATCGGGAGACGGTCGAGGCCGGCCCGCTTGGGGTCGGTGAACCGCCAGGCCTCCTCGCGGTTGTTCGGCCGCTCCAGCTTGGCCAGGGCGGCCAGCGCCTCCAGGCGCCGGGCCAGGAACCAGTCGGGGTCGCCAAGGGCCCGCGACCAGGCGGTCACGGCCGCCTGGTCGAGGTCCTTGAGGGTCAGTGACTCGATGCTCGTTTCGGTCATCGCCTAGCCGACCGCGCCTTCCATCTGCAGGGCGATGAGGCGGTTGAGCTCGAGTGCGTATTCCATCGGCAGCTCTTTCGAGATCGGCTCGATGAAGCCGCGGACGATCATGGCCGTCGCCTCGGCCTCCGAGAGGCCGCGCGACCGGAGGTAGAAGAGCTGGTCGTCGCCGATCTTGGAGACGGTCGCCTCGTGGCCAAGGGTGACGTCCTCTTCCTTGACGTCGGTGTAGGGGTAGGTGTCGGAGCGCGACTCCTCGTCCAGCAGCAGGGCGTCGCAGCGGACGTTGACCTTGACCCCTGGCGAGCCCTCCTCGACCTTGACCAGGCCGCGGTAGGAGGTGCGCCCACCGTCGCGCGAGATCGACTTGGAGACGATCTGGCCGGTGGTGTTGGGGGCGGCGAAGGTCAGCTTGGCCCCGGCGTCCTGGTGCTGGTCCCGGCCGGCGAAGGCGACCGAGAGGATCTCGCCGTGGGCGTGCTCGCCCAGCAGCAGCACGGCCGGGTACTTCATGGTCAGCTTGGAGCCGATGTTGCCGTCGATCCACTCCATGGTCGCGCCCTCGTAGGCCGCGGCCCGCTTGGTGACCAGGTTGTAGACGTTGGTCGACCAGTTCTGGATGGTGGTGTAGCGGACCTTGGCGTGCGGCTTGACGATGATCTCGACCACCGCCGAGTGAAGCGAGTCCGAAGAGTAGATGGGGGCGGTGCAGCCCTCGACGTAGTGCACGCTGGAGCCGGGCTCGGCGATGATCAGGGTCCGCTCGAACTGGCCCATGTTCTGGGAGTTGATCCGGAAGTAGGCCTGGAGCGGGATCTCGACGTGGACGCCCTCGGGGATCCAGATGAACGACCCGCCCGACCACACGGCCGAGTTCAGGGCGGCGAACTTGTTGTCGTTGGGCGGGATCACGGTCGCCCAGTGCTCGCGGAACAGCTCCTCGTGCTCCTTGAGGGCGGTGTCGGTGTCCAGGAACAGGACGCCCTGCTCCTCCAGGTCCTCGCGGACCTTGTGGTAGACGACCTCGCTCTCGTACTGGGCGGCCACCCCGGCGATCAGGCGCTGCTTCTCGGCCTCGGGGATGCCGAGGCGGTCGTAGGTGTTCTTGATGTCGGCTGGCAGCTCGTCCCAGGAGGTGGCCTGCTTCTCGGTGGCGCGCAGGAAGTAGAAGATGTTGTCGAAGTCGATCTGGTTCAGGTCGCCGCCCCACTGGGGCATCGGGCGGCGCAGGAAGTAGTCGAGCGACTTGTGGCGGAAGGTCCGCATCCACTCGGGCTCCCGCTTCATCGCCGAGATCTCCTCGACGACGTCGTGGGACAGGCCCCTCTTGGGCGTGAAGACCGAGTTGACCGGGTCATGCCAGCCATACTTGTAGCTGCCCATCTCGACGTTCTCCGGGACGGGGTTGATCCGCTCCGGCGCCTCGGGCATCAGGTCTCGGGCTTCGGTTGCCATCAGGCTGGGCTCCTTGCTGCCTTGCGGTTCGGTGACGGGGTGGTGGTCCGGCTCGGGGCATGTTTGCCTCGCGTGCCGAGGTCGATCCGGGTCTCGCAGCGGACGGCGCCATCGACGATGGTCGTCTCACGCTCGACCCGGGTGCCGAGCAGGCGCTCGAACAGCTCGGCCTCGGACGCGCAAAGGTCGGGCAGCTCGGTGGCCAGGTGCTCCACCGTGCAGTTGTGCTGGCAGAGTCGGAGGCCGCCGTCGGCGGGCTCGACCTCGGCCATGAAGCCCTGCTCGTTCAGGACCTCGGCCAGGGCGTCGGTCCGCTCGGCCAGGGTAGCGCCTTCCACGCGTCCGGCGTAGCTGGCCGCCAGCCGCTCGTTCCGCCAGGCCAGGAACTGGGCCAGGGTGGCCGCGTCCTGCCCCTTCAGGAAGGCCAGAGCCTCGCGGGCGACCTCGTCGTAGTGCCGCGGGAAGGTCTCGAGGCCGGCGTCGGTGAGCCGGTAGACGGCCGTCGGCCGCCCCCGCTTGGGCTTCTCGACGACCGAGGTGACCAGGCCGTCGCGCTCCAGCATGGCGAGATGCCGCCGCAGCCCCACCGAGCTGAGCTGGAGCAGCTCCGCCAGCTGGGGTGCGGACAGCCGCCCGTGGCGACGCAGGAGCAGGACAATCTGCTCCCTCGTGCCCCCGGTACGCTCGGACGTCATGGTCTCCGCTCCTCCATCTATTTTGGAAACATCTATGTTTCCTTAGCCAGTTTACGCAGGCTAGGGTGGGGAGAGCAAACCCGCGACGCGGGTTCGGGCACGATGGGCGACGAGGAGGAGGGCGGATGCCGGAGCAGGTGTTCACCGGGGTCGGGGTCGCGCTGGCGACGCTGTTCGACGACGACGGCGAGGTCGACGCCAAGGCGACCGCCGGCCTGGCCGCGACCCTGGTCGACCTGGGGGTCCGGGGGGTGGTGGTGGCCGGGTCGACCGGCGAGGCGGCCGCCCTGACCGCCGGGGAGCGGGTCGCCCTCCTGACCGAGACCCGCCGGGCCGTCCCCT
>DATENJ010000607.1:0-6175 GCA_035275125.1 Actinomycetes bacterium
CGCGGTTCCGGCCCCCTGACCCGGCTCTCGGTCCCGGGCCCGGTCCCCGACCCGGCCGCCGGCACCGGCGCCCGGACCGCCCCAGCGTCCGAGCTGCCGTCCCCGTCCCCGTTGTCGTCGGTGAGGGCGTCAGCGACGGCGCCGACAGCGGTCTCGTGGGCGGTCAGGCGCTCGTTGAGCAGGACGTTGAAGGCGGCGGCGATGGGGATGGCCATCAGCGCCCCGACCAGGCCGAGGATGGTGGCGCCGACCAGGCCGGCGATGAGGACGGCGGCGGCGCCCAGCTCGACGGTGGTCTTCAGCACCCGGGGGGCGATGAAGTAGTTCTCGAGCTGCTGGTAGGCGACGAAGAAGGCCGCGACCAGCACGGTGGTTGGCCACAGCTCGGTGGAGAACAGGGCGACGGTGACGCCGATGATCGCCCCCAGGGTCGCCCCGATCATCGGGATCAGGTCGCAGATCGCGACCACGAACGCCAGCGGCACCGCGAACGGCACCCCGAGGACGGTGAAGGCGATGAAGGAGACCACCCCGGCGATGAGCGAGATGATGATGTTCCCGATCATGTAGCCGCCGACCTTGTCGACCACCAGGTCGACGACCTGCCGGGCCTGCGGGCGCCGCGAGACCGGGAACAGCCGGACCAGCCCGGCCCGGATCCTGGGCATGTCGGCCATGAAGTAGACGGTGAAGACCAGCACGGTGAGGCCGTTGAAGACCGCCCCGAACACCCGGCTGGTGAAGCCGAGCAGCCCGGTCCCGAGCCGGCTGGGGAGGGTGCCGACCATCCCCTGGAGCTGGTCGGAGATGTTGTAGCGGTCATTGAGCTGGCGGAACTGCGAGGAGCGGCCCTGGAGGCGACCCAGGTAGCCGGGCAGGTCGTCGACCAGGTGGCCGAACTGGGTCACCAGCGGCGGGATCACCGAGATGAAGAAGGCCGCGGCCAGGGCGAAGGCGAGGGCGAAGATCAGGGTGACGGCCACCCCCCGGCGCACCCCCCGGCTGACCAGGAGCCGCACCGCCGGGTCGAGGCTGACGGCGATGAACAGGGCGATCAGGATCCGGACCAGGATGGCCCTGATCGTGTACAGGGAGTACAGCCCGACGATGGTGGCGGCGGCCCCGAGGCTGAACAGGGCCCCAAGGCGGAACACCAGTCCCGGCCGCAGCCGGTCCGGTGGCGTCGAGGGGTCCATGCCGGGATGCTACCGCCCTGGTGATCTCGCCGGTACGACGAGCATGCGTTCGAGGTAGCCTGCCCCTTGCCCCGAGCAGGCGACAGGGCGATGCTTGGCTCGAAAGCGGGGCGGGCTGGAGGAGCAGACGATGAGCGACCAGGCGGCTGAGGAGACGGCCACCGAGGCGACGGCCAAGAAGTCCTCGCCGGCCAAGACCACCCTGCGGGTGGTCCTCTCCCTCGTGCTGATCGTGGCCATCTTCTACTTCCTGCTCAAGGACATCTCCCTGGCCGACGTGTGGTCGGCCATCACGGCCATGACCTGGAGCGAGCTGGCCATCCTGGCCGCGGTCGCCGGCTGGAACCTGTGCACCTACGCCTTCGTGTGGATGACGGTCACGCCCGGCCTGACGTTCGGCCGGGCCATGATCATGACCCAGGCCACCACCGCCATCACCAACACCGTGCCCGCCGGGTCGGCCATCGGCATCGGCATGACCTACGCGATGCTCGGCGGCTGGGGCTTCTCCCGCTCCCGCATCACCATCGCCGTGCTCGTCTCCGGCGTCTGGAACGCCTTCGCCAAGCTCGCCATCCCGGTGCTCGCCCTGGCCCTTGTCGCCCTCCAGGGCAACGCCAGCGCCGGCCGGCTGACCGCCGCCCTGGTCGGCATCGGCGGCCTGATCGCCGCCATCGTGGTGTTCGCGCTCATGCTGCGCAGCGAGCGGATGGCCGAGAAGGTCGGGGTGATGTCCGGCCGTGTCGTCTCGCGGCTGCTGGCCCTGATCCGCCGGCCCCCGGTCCAGGGCTGGGAGATCGCCACGGTGAAGTTCCGCAACCGCACCATCGACCTGCTGGAGCACGGCTGGCTCCCGATCACCGCGGCCACTCTGGTCAGCCACCTGTCGCTGTACCTGGTCCTGCTGGTCTGCCTGCGGGACGTCGGGGTCAGCAACGCCGAAGTCAACTGGGCCGAGGTCCTGGCCGTGTTCGCCTTCGCCCGCCTGGCCACCGCCATCCCCTTCACCCCCGGCGGGGCCGGGGTGGTGGAGGCGGTGCTGATCACCGGCCTGACCGCCGCCGGCGGCTTCAAGCCCGAGGTCGTGGCCGCCGTGCTGGTCTTCCGGGCGCTCACCTGGGCCCTGCCGATCCTGGTCGGAGTCTTCTGCCTGATCTGGTGGCGGAAGCAGTCGCTGACCGCCCCGGCGGCCGAGGGCGCCAGCTCACCCGGGGCCGCGCGGCCATGACCCGCGGCCGGCGCGTCGAGCGCCGCCCGACCGACCTGATCTGGCTGGTCACCGGCACCGTGGTCCTGCTGCTGTGCGCCCAGCCGGTCCACGCCGACCGGGTCGGTGGCCTCGAGGCCGACCTGTTCCGGCTGGTCAACGACCTCCCCAGTGTCCCCTTCACGATCGTCTGGGTGCCGATGCAGCTCGGCAACCTGCTGGTCGTGCCGGCGGCCGTGCTGGCCGCCCTGGCCTTCCGGCGCTGGCGGCTGGCCGCCGGGCTGGCCCTGGCCGGGGCCGGCGTCTACGCCCTGGCCAAGGTGGTCAAGCGCTTCGTCGAGCGTGGCCGGCCCAGCGACGTGCTCGACGACGTGGTCGTCCGCGGGGCCGCCCCCCACGGGCTCGGGTTCGTCTCCGGCCACATCGCCGTGGTCACCGCCCTCGCCCTGGTCGCCTGGCCGTGGCTGCCCCGGTGGGGCCGCTGGGCGGCCGGCCTGGCCGTGGCCGCCGTGTTCCTCACCCGCATGTACGTCGGCGCCCACCTGCCCCTGGACATGGTCGGCGGGGCCGCCCTCGGGGTGGCTGTCGGCGCCCTGGTCCGGCTGCTGCTCGGCGTGCCCGTCCGCGGCCCCGACCCGGTCGAGGAGGACGCCGCCGCCAGCACCCCCGACGCCGAGCAGGCCGCCTGATGGCCTGGCTGCCCCGGCCCGGCTACAGCCGCCATCCCGGCGACGCCGTCCGGGTCGTCCTGGGCGCCGCCGTCCTGGCCGTGACCACCACCGCCATCCACAAGGACGTCATCGGCGACCGCGAGGCGGCCCTGTTCCGGGTCGTCAACGAGCTCGCCCTGCCCGGCTGGACCTGGCCCGGGGTCTGGCTGGTCATGCAGCTGGGGGTGATCGGGGCCGTGCCCCTTGTGGCGGTCCTGGCCCTGGCCACCCGGCGGCTGCGCCTGGCCCTCGACGCCGTCCTGGCCGCCGGCAGCATCTACCTGATCGCCAAGCTGGTGAAGGAGTTCGTGCAGCGGGGCCGGCCTCAGACCCTGCTCGACGGCGTCAACATCCTCGGCGAGCCGGCCCGGGGCCTCGGCTACGTCTCCGGGCACTCGGCGGTGGCCGTCGCCCTGGCCACGGTGTCCAGCCCGTACCTGGGCCGGCGGGCCCGGCGGGTCGCCTGGATCCTGGCCGGCTGCGTCTGCCTGGCCCGCATGTACGTCGGCTCGCACCTGCCGTTCGACGTGCTCGGCGGGGCCGCCCTCGGCTGGGCGGCCGGGTCGCTGGTGCTGTTCATCCTCGGCGCCCCCGACCCGCGCCCGTCGCTGAACAAGCTCCGGGCCGCCCTCACCGAGCACGGCCTCGACCCGGCCGGCCTCGAGCCGGTCGGCGGCGACGTCCGCCGCTCGACCTGCTTCGTCACCTCCGGCGAGACGCCGCTGTTCGTCAAGGTGGTGGTCAGGGAGTGGCGCGACGGCGACCTGCTGTGGCGGGCCTGGCGGCGGCTGACCCGTCGCGGCCAGACCCGGCCGGTGCGGGTCGGCTCGCCCCACCACGAGGTCGAGCACGAGGCCTCGATGGCCCTCCTGGCGGCCAGGGCCGGGGTCCGCACCCCCGAGGTGCTGCTGGTCCGGTCCTTCGACAACGGCGCCGGCATGCTCGTCGAGCAGCGCGTCGACGGCCACACCCTCCAGGAGCTGGAGGCCGCCCAGATCGACGACGCCCTGCTGGCCGAGCTCTGGCGCCAGGTCGGCCTGCTCCACGAGGCCGGGATCGCCCACGGCGAGCTGGTCCCGGCCAACTGCATGGTCGACACCGCCGGCCAGCCCTGGTTGGTCGACTTCGACCAGGCCCGGGCCGCCTCGGCCAGCACCCTCCAGGCGCGGGACCGGGCCGAGCTGCAGGCCGCCCTCACCGCGCTGGTCGGCCCGGAACGGGCCAAGCCAACCTCCGAACAGGCTGGCTGGCGGCGTCCGGTAGCATGACCTCATGGACCGGCGGATCTTCGGGCTCGAGAACGAGTACGGCGTCACCTGCACGTTCCGGGGCCAGCGTCGGCTGTCACCGGACGAGGTGGCCCGTTACCTGTTCCGGCGGGTCGTCTCCTGGGGGCGTTCCTCCAACGTGTTCCTGGAGAACGGGGCCCGGCTGTACCTGGATGTCGGCTCCCATCCCGAGTACGCCACCCCCGAGTGCGACTCGGTCGCGGAGCTGATCACCCACGACAAGGCGGGCGAGCGGATCCTCGAGAGCCTGCTCGCCGCGGCCGAGGCGCGCCTCCACGAGGAGGGCATCGCCGGCAAGATCTTTCTGTTCAAGAACAACACCGACTCGGCCGGCAACTCCTACGGCTGCCACGAGAACTACCTGGTGTCGCGCTACGGCGAGTTCCAGCGCCTGGCCGACGTGCTGATCCCGTTCTTCGTCAGCCGCCAGATCCTGTGCGGGGCCGGCAAGGTCCTGGCCACCCCGAGGGGCGCGGTGTACTGCATCGCCCAGCGGGCCGAGCACATCTGGGAAGGTGTCTCGTCGGCCACCACCCGCTCACGGCCGATCATCAACACCCGCGACGAGCCCCACGCCGACGCCGAGCGCTACCGGCGCCTGCATGTGATCGTCGGCGACTCCAACATGTCGGAGTGGTCGGCGTTCCTCAAGGTCGGGGCCACCGACCTGGTCCTGGCCATGGTCGAGGAGGCCACCGTCCTGCGCGACCTGACCCTGGAGAACCCGATCCGGGCCATCCGGGAGATCTCCCACGACATGAGCTGCCGGCGCAAGGTCCGCCTGGCCAACGGCCGCGAGGCCAGCGCCCTGGAGATCCAGCGCGAGTACTTCGAGAAGGCGGCCCGGTTCGTGGACCGCCGCGACGCCGGCGAGACGGCCAAGCGGGTGGTCGACATGTGGGGCCACGTCCTGGACGCGCTCGAGCACCAGGAGCTGGACCGGATCGGCCGCCAGGTCGACTGGGTGACCAAGTACCTGATGATCGAGCGGGCCCGGGCGCGCCACAGCCTGCCCCTCTCGCACCCCAAGGTCGCCCTCATGGACCTGACCTACCACGACGTCAACCGCAAGCGCGGCCTCTACTACCTGCTGGAGCGCAACGGCTCGGTCGAGCGGGTCTGCGACGACCGGGCGATCGACCGGGCCACCCAGGAGCCCCCCCAGACCACCCGGGCTCGCCTCCGGGGCGAGTTCATCCGCCAGGCCAAGGAGCGCCGCCGCGACTACACCGTCGACTGGGTCCACCTCAAGCTGAACGACCAGGCCCAGCGGACCGTCCTGTGCAAGGACCCCTTCCGCGCCCACGACGACCGGGTCGACAAGCTCATCGCGAGCATGTAGGCGGCCGCTCAGGCGCTGGAGACCAGGTCGCGGCGGCGGAACCCGGCCAGCCCGGCGGCCGCCAGCACCACCGCCATCACCACCAGCCAGGCCACCGGCGTGACCGTGAACGCGGCCGCCGGCAGCTTCGGCAGGTGGGCGAACGGCGACAGGTCGAGCACCCACTGGCTGAGCTGGAGCGGCTCCCCGAACATCGTGATCGACAGCACCACCGCCAGGACCGCCCAGGTGGCGCCGACCACCAGCCGCGGGGCCAGCCCGAACAGCAGCGCCCCGACCGCCGCCATCACCCAGACCGCCGGGAGCTGCACCATCGCGGCGGCAAGCACCCTCGGCAGCTGGCCGGCCAGGTCGCCGGACCGCAGCCCGTGGGCCAGCCCGGCCAGCAACCCGCCGCCGGCGAGCACGACCGCCGCGCCAATCGGAAGAGC
>DATENJ010000608.1:0-5672 GCA_035275125.1 Actinomycetes bacterium
GCGCCTCGTACCCGCGCAGGTCGGCCACCAGGTCGATGACCGTGCGGTCAAAGCGCCATCCCCGCGCCCGGAAGAACTCGACCGCCCCCGGCAGGTTGTCCGGCACCCCCGGCCAGATGTAGTCGTCCCCGCCACTACCAAGCGCCACCGTCGCGGCCCCGAGCTGGCCGAGCCGCGCCATCGCGGCCTCGAGCAACCGCGTGCCAACACCCCTCCGCTGGTACGCCGGGTCGACCACCAGCAACGGGATGCTCCCCGCGGGGTCGACCGCGACGATCCCCACTCCGCGACCGGCCAGGTCGACCCGGGCCGGCCCGCCGCCCCTTGGTTCGGCGACCAGTCCCTGCTTGACGAGGTCAAGGGCGTCCGGCCGCAGCGGCCACACCGACCCGAGCGCCGCCTCCCAGAGCCGCCCCAGCAGCGGCCGGTCCCGCCCCGGGTCGAACGGCCGGATCGCGTAGGTCTCGCCCATCCTCGAAGCCTACGACCCGCCGGACGAGCCCGCCTGCTCTGGCGCGACGACCGCCTCGAGGCGTGCCGGACCGGTCAGCTGCACCCGCTAGTTGTGCCGCAGGACTCGCAGACGAAGCAGGAACCGGCCGGCCGCATCCGGACACCGCAGGTCGAGCAGTAGGGGGCGTCGACCGCGGCCATGCCCGGGGTGAACGCCGGGGCCTGGGAGACCGGTGTCGGAGCCGGCTTCGGGGCGGCGGCCGGGGTCGCCGCAGTCGCCGTGGTCTGCAGGGAGTCGTCCCGGGCCGGGGCGGGCGCCGGGTCGTCGGCGGGCTCGGCCAGGACGGGCTCGGCGGTGCCGTTGACCTCGGCGGTGCGCTCGGCGGTCGTCTTGATCCCGAGCGCGTGGCGGGTCTCGACGTCCAGGTAGTCGATGGCCAGCCGGCGGGCCAGGTAGTCGACCAGGCTCTGGGCGATGCGGATGTCCGGGTCGTCGGTCATCCCGTTGGGCTCGAAGATCATGTTGGTGAACTTGGACACCAGCGCCTCAAGCGGCACCCCGTACTGGAGGCCGACGCTGACCGCGATGGAGAAGGCGTCCATCACCCCCGACAGGGTCGAGCCCTGCTTGGAGACATTGACGAAGATCTCGCCCAGCCCGTCGTCCGGGTAGGAGCCGGCGGTCAGGTACCCCTCGATGTCCCCGACCCGGAACGAGGTGGTGCGGGAGGGGCGCTGCTTGGGAAGGCGCTTGCGCACCGGCGCCTGGGCGACCTCGATGACCGCGCCGGTATCGGTGGTGATCTTCTTGTCGGCCGACAGCGGCTGGCCGACCTTGCAGTTGTCGCGGTAGATGGCCAGGGCCTTGAGGCCGAGCTTCCAGCCTTCGATGTAGGCGTGCTCCACGTCCTCGACGGTGACGTGCTCGGGCATGTTCACCGTCTTGGAGATGGCCCCGCTGAGGAACGGCTGGGCCGCGGCCATCATGCGGATGTGGCCCATGTAGTGGATCGGCGAGTCGCCCATGGCGCAGTCGAACACGTCGTAGTGCTCGGCCCGCAGCGCCGGCGCGCCCTTGACCGAGTTGTTCTCGGCCACGTACTCGGTGATCGCCTGGACGTGCTCGTCGGCGTAGCCGAGGGTCCGCAGCGCCCGCGGCACGGTCTGGTTGACGATCGACATCGACCCGCCGCCGACCAGCTTCTTGGTCTTGACCAGGGCCAGGTCGGGCTCGATCCCGGTGGTGTCGCAGTCCATCAGCAGGCCGATGGTCCCGGTCGGGGCGAGCACGCTCGCCTGGGCGTTGCGGTAGCCGTGCTCGGTGCCCAGCTCGATGGCCTCGTCCCAGGCGGTGCGGGCGGCCTCGAGCAGGTCCGTCTGGACCAGCGTGTCGTCGATCTCGTCGACGGCCGCCCGGTGCTTGCCCATCACCCGCAGCATCGGCTCACGGTTCTTCGGGTAGCCGGCGAACGGCCCGGTCACCTGGGCGATCCGGGCGCTGGTCCGGTAGGCGTGCCCGGTCATGAGGGCGGTGATCGACCCGGCCCAGGCCCGTCCGCCGTCGGAGTCGTACGCCTTGCCGAGCGCCATCAGCAGCGCCCCCAGGTTGGCGTAGCCGAGCCCGAGCTGCCGGAAGTCCCTGGCGTTCTGGGTGATCCGCTCGGTGGGGTAGGAGGAGTTCCCGACGATGATCTCCTGGGCCAGGAACACGATCTCGACCGCGTGCCGGAACGCCGCCACGTCGAAGTTCCCGTCGCTGTCGAGGAACCTGAGCAGGTTCAGGCTGGCCAGGTTGCAGGCCGAGTTGTCCAGGTGCATGTACTCCGAGCACGGGTTGGAGGCGTTGATGCGGCCGGACTCGGGGGTGGTGTGCCAGTCGTTGATGGTGGTGTCGTACTGCATGCCCGGGTCGGCGCACTCCCAGGCCGCCTGGGCGATCTCGCGCATCAGGTCGCGGGCCCGGAGCGTCTCCATCGCCTGCCCGTCGAGCACGGTCTTGAGGTCGAAGCTGGTGTCGGCCTCATACGCCCGCATGAAGTCGTCGTTGACCCGGACCGAGTTGTTGGCGTTCTGGTACTGGATGCTGATCGAGTCGCGCCCGTCAAGGTCCATGTCGAACCCGGCGTCGCGCAGCACCCGCGCCTTGTGCTCCTCGCGGGCCTTGCACCAGATGAAGTCGCGCACGTCGGGGTGGTCGACGTTGAGCACGACCATCTTGGCCGCCCGCCGGGTCTTGCCACCCGACTTGATGGTCCCGGCCGAGGCGTCGGCCCCCCGCATGAACGACACCGGGCCGGAGGCCTCGCCGCCGTTGCCCAGCTGCTCCCTGGACGAGCGGATGGTCGACAGGTTGATGCCCGACCCCGACCCGCCCTTGAAGATCATGCCCTCCTCGACGTACCAGTTGAGGATCGACGGCATGGTGTCCTCGACCGAAAGGATGAAGCAGGCCGAGCACTGGGGCTCGGGCTCGACCCCGACGTTGAACCAGACCGGCGAGTTGAAGGCGGCCTTCTGGTTGACCAGCAGGTGGGTCAGCTCGGCCTGGAAGGACTCGGCGTCGGCGTCGGTGGCGAAGTAGCCGTCCTCGCCGCCCCAGCGCGTGATGGTACCGGCGACCCTGTCCACCATCTGGCGTACCGAGTGCTCGCGCTGCGGGGTACCGAGGGGGCCGCGGAAGTACTTCTGGGCGACGATGTTGGTGGCGTTCTGCGACCAGCTGACGGGGAACTCGAGGTCGCGCTGCTCGAAGGCGGTGGTGCCATCGCGCCAGTTGGTGATGACGGCGTCCCTGCGCTCCCAGGTCAGCTCGTCGTAGGGGTGGGTTCCCTTGTTCGTGAACAGGCGGCGCACCTGTAGGCCCCGGCGGGCAGGGCCGTGCTCGACGGACAGGGCATCCCGGGTCTTGGCCACGATGATTGACCTCCTGCGACCCCCGTGCTCAACGGGGTCGCGCACCTCCGTCCCTCTGGAGAAGCGGCGCTGAACGGTGCTGCGGACCGGGCAGCTGAGCCGAGTGGGACGACGAACGGACAGATCCATGAACTACAGCGATGTGATTAAGCACTGATCCGACGCCCGGGTCAAGCATCCTCGACACAAGATGTTGTGGAAAACTTGCCTCCAGAGACCGATTATACCACTATATGTTGTGGTGGCCGGCACCGGCCGGCCCAGGGAGGATCAGCCGTGCGTTGCCCCTTCTGCGGGTCCGACGAGGACCGCGTCGTCGACTCCCGGCCGTCCGAGGACGGGGGGACGATCCGTCGCCGGCGTGCCTGCGCGGTCTGCGGTCGACGCTTCACCACCTTTGAGCGGGTCGAGGAGGCACCCCTGCTCGTGCTCAAGCGGGACGGTTCCAGGGAGCAGTTCGAGCTCGGCAAGCTGGTCTCCGGCCTACAGAAAGCCTGCAAGAACCGGCCCATCTCCCAGGACACAATCCTACGCATCGCCAGTGACATCGAAGAGGCGATCCGGGCCCGCGGCCAACGCGAGGTCGAGAGCCAGGAGGTCGGCATCGAGCTCCTCAACGCCCTCCGCGAGCTCGACCCGGTCGCCTACATGCGGTTCGCCAGCGTCTACAAGGACTTCCAGGACCCAGCCGACTTCGAGCGCGAGCTGGAGGACCTCGGCTCCCTCCGAAAGACCACCCCCCCGAAGCCCCGTTCCAGCGCCAACGCGAACTGACCGACGAGGCCGAAAGCCGGCCCCGGCACCCAGCTGGAGCGGCCGAGGACCCGGGCGGCGGGAGCCATGACCGGGAGAAGGCGGTCGTGGAGCTCGCCGCCCGGACCCTAGCGCTCCGGTACCGGGATCGAGAGCTCCTGCCCGGCCTGGAGGCCGCCGTGGACGTCGTTGGCCTCGATCAGCCCGTCCACCACCGGACGCGGGTCGCGACCCGGCGCGACCCGGCGTGCGATCGACCAGAGCGTGTCCCCGGGCTCGACCACATAGGTGACCCGAGGCGCCGGCCGGTCCGGCCCGTCACCCCTGGCCAGCCCGGGGACGACCACGAGGAACCCGGCGACGACCAGGACGATGGCGAACAGCCGGGCACGCATCCGGTTGACCTCCCTCGTCGGCCGTTGAGCCGTGGAATGGACAGGGGAACACCTGTTCGATCAGACCTCCATCCTGCCCGAACACCTGTTCGCTGTCAACTACGTCCACAACATCGAACTGGTGTTTGCTTCGGGCCAACCTCGCTGCTAGAGTCCGGTTCATCAGGTGGCAGCGGTCCGGACATCCAGGGGGTCAGCGATGGCGGAGGAACTCACCACCAGGCAACGGCGCATCCTGGAGGTGATCCGCGACGCCGTCGCCGACCGGGGCTACCCCCCGTCCATCCGTGAGATCGGCGAGGCGGTCGGGCTCACCTCGACCTCAAGCGTCCACTCCCAGCTCGAGGCGCTCCAGCGCAAGGGCTTCATCCGTCGCGACCCGACCAAGCCGCGCGCCATCGAGGTCCACATCGAGGAGCCGGTCGCGGCGGTGCCACGACCGTTGCCCACCTACGTGCCACTGATGAGCGCCCCGGTCGCCGCCGGTACCGGCACCCTGCCCGACGACGCGGTCGAGGAGCTGCTGCCGCTGCCACGCGAGCTGGTCGGCCAGGGCCAGCTGTTCATGCTCCAGGTCCGAGGGGACTCGATGGTCGGGGCGGGCGTCCTGGACCGCGACTTCGTGGTCGTCCGCCGTCAGGACTCCGCCGACAACGGCGACATGGTGGCCGCCCTCCTCCCCAACGACGAGACCGAGGCCACGGTCAAGCACTTCTCCCGCCGGGCCGGCCACGTCCAGCTCCTCCCCGACAACCCCGCTTTCGACCCCATCGACGGCGACGGGGCCCAGATCCTCGGCAAGATCGTCGCCGTCCTCCGCCGCCTCCGCTAGAAGGCCGGGCACCCGACGGGGCGGGTGCCCGGCTTCCACGCGACGTGAGCTGCCCGGCGCCTGCGTCCCTCTGGGGTTGTGATCAAAACGACGCCCTCGCGGGCTTGTCGGTTGCGCGCAGAAGCGGTTGAGTCCGGGCGTTCGTGCACGGGGGGGCTGGACGAGGAGGTCCCCCCACCATGCCAACCGGCCGGCACAGCAAGGGACGAGCGGCAGACGACCAGGGCTTGACCAGGCGACGCTTCCTGCGTGCGGCCGGGGTTGGGACGGCGGGAGCGATGGTCGCCGCCGGGGCCGTGGCCGGACAGGCCGGCGCCGAGGTCGCG
>DATENJ010000609.1:0-9933 GCA_035275125.1 Actinomycetes bacterium
CTCGCTCATCGGTCCGCTCCTCCCCGGACGCCAGCTCCTTCTCACACCACCTATTCGTGGCCGAGGGCAGATTGGATCGGCTGGAATCCACGGGAGCCAAGGAGGAGGAACGAATCCCTCGCGGCCAGATCAGTGCTCCGACTAGCGGAGCACTAGCCGAGATCGATGGTCGTGGTTGTGTTGCCGCGACCGTTGCCGTTGCCGCGCCCGTTGCCGTTGCCATTGCCGGCGTCACGATCGTCGACCGTGTCGGGCGTGGTGGTCGGGGGCGGCTCGACGACCGTGGTGGGCGGGGAGGTTGGCGCAACGCAGTCGGCGACGGGGATCGCCCAGGAGGCGTTGGTCGTGATCTTGCCGTCCGGCCAGCTGGCGGTGGCGTACACGGTCACGGTCGCGTAGAACGCGAACGGCAGACTGAACGACCCGGCGGCGCTGTCTGGGGCGGGCCCGAGGTCGTGGCTGGCCGCGAAGTCGTAGACGGATGCGTCAGCCACCCACCAGGTCTGGACCGACGCCGGGGTGGAGGTCGGGTTGGTCACGGTGTAGTCGACCACCGGTAGCCCTCCGGCGCAGCGGGTGGAGGTGGCGGTCACCGTCAGCCGGGCTGGTTCGGTCTGCGCGGCGGCCGGGACGGCCACCGCCAACCCCAAGGCGACGAGCACGGCGAGTCTACGAAGCACAGAGTTGGCCCCCCTCAGCATCATGGGCTTGTTCGGGTGGAACGCGGACACCCCTCCATCTGAAGAAGAGCGACGAACAGGTCGTCGGCGTTACACCGGGCCAGGCTCCGGCGACACCGGCGGCGTGATGCGTAGGGCCACGCAGTGGCACCGCCTGCCTCCGGGTCATGGGCCGATGGTGCCGTTGACGTAGCCCATGGTCTGGCCGAGCACGTTGTTGCCGACCCGCTGGCCGAGGTTGTAGCCGTGCTCGTCGCCGTCCTGGAAGTGGATGCCGCCCAGCCGGCGTGACAGCCCGGCGTCCTTGGCCGCCGCGGTCAGGGTCGGCCAGCTCAGCAGGATGTCGGTGGCCGGGGTGCCGACCTGGGTGCCGGTCCGCGGCTCGAACAGGGAGGTGCCCGCCTCGATGGTCACGCTGGCGCCGAAGCTGTCGCTGCCGGTGAAGCTGGCCAGGATGGCCGCGGCGGCCGAGCTGAAGGTGCTGTGCCCGGACACGTACTCGGGGAACGGCGGGGTGACCACGTTGGGTGCCTGATACGGGATCCACCGCTCCCCGGGGACCTGCCCGTAGCCCTGGTAGGGCCCGAGCCAGGAGGTGACCTGCTTGCCCTTGTAACGGGACCGGATGGCGGTGATCGGCCGGACGAAGTCCCACTTGTACTTGGCCGCCCAGGCGGCAATGCTCGCGTCCATGAGCGCGTTGCCGAGGGCGAAGAACAGCTTCACGTCGGTGTCAAGGCTGTGGCCCCGCTTGCGCGACAGGACCTGGGCGATCAGCGCCCAGTGGCCGGGCGGGAACTCCGAGCGCGGCCCGTCGGCCCAGTACTCGGCGGTGACCTTCTGGCGGTCGGTGAGGTTCGAGGTCAGGGCGAGCAGGTTGTCGATGTGCTTGGGGTCGAAGCCGCTCTGGAGCCGGTCAGGGCCGGGGGTGGTGAACTGGTTCGGCGACTTGAGCGCGAACCCCTTGACCGTGGACCACTGCGGGGTGGTGGCCAGCTGCTGGGGGCCGCTGCCCAGCGGTACGCGCAGCGGTTGCCAGCGCCAAGGGTCGACCACCACATCGCCGGTGTTGACCGGCTTGTAGCCGGTGGTGTCGGCATAGCCGTTGAGCTGGTTGGAGCCATCGCCGTGGCGGTAGTCGATCACCGCCTGGGCGGCGGTGATGCCCACCGTGGCCGGGGTCGAGGTGTCGGAGCCGTCGACGGCGTAGCCGAGATAGCTCATCTGCTCGGCGAAGTCGAACTGGCGGGCCGGGAACAGGTCGACCAGGGTCTTGTAGGCGGCGAAGCTGATCGCCTTGTTCTTGTTGGCCAGGGTCCGCTCGGCGGCCGGGCGCCGTAGCGAGCCGCGCAGGCGGGTGCCCAGGGCCCGGGCGTCATAGGCCGCCCAGGCGTCGAAGATCGCGGTGTGGACCACGCTGATGGCCCGGGCGACCACGGTCGGGCCCGGGGGCAGCGCCCGGATCGCCTGCAACAGCTCCTCGTCCCACTGCAGGACCAGGTTGTCGTTCACCGACGGCGGGTACTGCTCGAAGGTGAACAGCGGCGGCGGGTCGGTCAGGTCATCGGGCGGACGCGCGGCCAGGGTCGGGTCCGCGGTCTGGCCGACGACCGGACCGACACTCGACAAGACCACGGCCAAGGCGACCAGGAGGACCAGCGGCAACCTGTACTTCATGCGCTCCCGCCTCTGTGACGGACTGTGACGGCCGCGAACGCTATCTGGAATCGGCAGGTAGGGACAAATTCGCGGATTCAGTCACATTGAGCGTTCAACTGACCACACTATGCCGCGCTCTTTGTCGATCCTGCCCTCCTGGACGGCGGCGCTCAGCTCACGCAGCAGGCGACCACTCCGCCGCCATCCCTGCACGCGCCACACGCGACGCGGGGCGTCGGCCAGCCCTTGCCGCTGTAGCTCCACGTACCAGGGCCGGTGGAGTTGGTTGAGCCCCACCGCCACGGCCGCGGCCGCGATGAGCCAGAGCAGCGGGCGCGCGTTGGTGGCCAGCCACGGGAGCAGCCAGGGCAGCACGTACTCGACCGTGAGCGCGGCCAGGACGCCAAACGCAAGGACCCCAAGGACGGCGGCCCAGACGGCGTTGGACGCCGCGAGGCGGTCGTTGTTGAACCGGTCGAACCCGCGCTCGCCGACCTCCAGGTTCGGGACCCGCCACAGGTCGACCCAGGGAGGGACGGGCGGCTCCTCGGGCGGGAGCTCCTCCTCGTCATGGAACCGGGCGAGACCAGGCCGGCCCGGCCGCGACCAGGGCCGCCGTCGCTTTGCCCGGCGCCGGCGCAGGTACCAGACATAGCCGTCCGGTGTCACGACCCGCCGTCCGCGCCGCTTCACGGCCGTCTCCCCTTTGCGACTGCGCGACCCGTTGTCGCGACCCGCCTCGCTCCAATGTGGAGCAGGGTCCGGGCGGGCGCTGTCACCCTCCGGACGTTTCAGTCGGTTAGGGACGGCGACTCTCGCAGACCCATCCCCGCTTCGGGAGGGCGCTCTCCCGCCCGAGGATCCCGTGTCCCGTCCGCTCAGCGGAACCGATCGACGTCGCTCCCGCTCTGTTCGTCCATCCCGTAGGTGGCGATGTAGCCCCAGGCGTCAGGTCGTGAGCTAGCCGGGTCGAGCGGTGTCGCCGAGTGCGGTGAGGACTTCCGGTTCGAGAAGCTGGAGGGGGAGCGGGCCGAGCTGTAGCGCTGTGGTGTGGAACTGCCGGTTGGTCAGGTCGGGGATGCGTTGGCGGGCCTGGGCTCTCGCCTGGCGCCATTCCCGTTCCCCGATCTTGTAGGCGACGGCCTGGCCGGGGTTTCCCAGGTAGCGCAGCACCTCGGACTGGGCGAAGTCCGGGGTCTGGAAGCCGTGGCGGACCAGCAGCCCGACCGCGACCTCGGGTGTGATGACCTGGCCGGCGGCGGGATCGTTCAGGCCGGTTGGGACCCGCAGGCCGAGATGGAGCCCGGTGTCGGCCACGACCCGGACGGTGCGCCAGGTCTGCGACACCAGGAAGCCCAGCCGGGTGGCGGGGCGGTCGAAGACGCCCAGCTCGTCCATGAACCGCTCGGCGTACAGACCCCACCCTTCGCTGTAGCCGGAGATCTCGCCCAGCGCGGACTGGAAGCGCGTGAGGGGTGCCGGCAGGAAGCGGACCCCACCCAGCTCCAGGTGGTGTCCGGGGATGCCCTCGTGGTGGGAGAAGGTCTGCCACCGCCACAGCGGCACCCGCCCCTCTGGCACGGTCCAGACGACCACGCCCGGTCGAGCGCCGTCCTCGGTCGGTGGAAGGTAGTAGGCGCCGGCGCCCGAACCCGGGGGCGCCAGCTCGTGTTGGAGGACGTCCAGCTGGCGCGGGATGTCGAACTCCTCGGCCAGTCGCTGGGCGACCTGGTGGTCGACCTGGCGCAGCCAGCTCAGCAGTTCCTCTGGACCGGCCGCCGAGGGCTCGGCCGGGTCGTTGTCGAGGCGGTCCAGCACCTCGGGCAACCCGAGCCCGGGCCAGCCGGTCGCGACCTCTCGTCGCATCTCCCGCTCCAGCCGGTCCAGCTCCTCCCAGCCCCAAGCCGCCAGCTCAACCGGGTCGGCGGCCTGGCCCAGGTGCTCCTGGAGGGCCCGGGCGTACCGCCCTGGCCCCACCGCGGCATCCTGGGTGGCACGGGGCAGGTAGTCCCGCTCCAGCCAGTCGGCGAGCTCCTCGAAGGCGGCGTCGGCGGCCAGTCCGGCGCTGGCGAGCTGTCCGGCGGCTCGGGCGTCGACGCCGGGCAGTGCCGCGGCCCGGGCGGCGAGTCCCCGGAAATAGCCGCCGTCGCCGCGGGCGCTTTCGCGCAGCATCGCGACCAGGTGTTCCGCCAGGACGCGAGGGCCTGGACGCCCCTGGTCCAGGCCCAGCCGCAATGCCGCGGCGTACCCCCGCACCCCGTTGGGCAGGCCTTCGAGCCGAGCGGCCAGCAGCTCGGCGTCGGCGGTGTCGGCCAGCGGTGACGCGCCCAGGGCGATCCGGTCCATCGCCGGCGGGGAGGAGAACGCGGCGTCCAGCTCCAGCGTCCAGTCCTGGGCCGCGGCCGACGCCAGCCAGGTCTGGAGCCGGTCGCGCATCACCGCCGCGGCGCGCCGGTCGGTCCCGTCTCCAAGCGGCGTGCGGTCGAGCTCGTCGAGCCCGTCACGGAGTGCCTCGGCGACCCGGGCTCGGCCCTCCGGGCTCCAGTCCGACAGCCGTCCCGGCGTCCCGGCAAGCCCGTTCATGAGCCCCTCGGTCGGCTCGAGCTCCGCCCAGCGGCTCACGAACCGGTCAGCAAGGTCGTGTATCGGACTCGGTCCCGCCATCACGAGCAAGAGTCTGACAGGCCCTCGCCCTCCTGTTGCCTCGCGGTCTCGGCTCCCCGGTCAGGCACGCGGTGACCAGTCGGCCCCGTCGCGGGAGTCGGCGCCGAGGAAGCCGCCGACAACCGCGAGGATCACGACAGCCATCACAAACAGCAGCGCTACCATCTCATACCCTCCTCCTTCATCTCTTCACAGACACCACGGTAGGTCTAAGGCAGGCACCTCCACCTCGGGCTGCTGCCCTAGATCGGCCAGGCAGCGGGCTCATTTCCGCCTCAGCCGGGCAGGAGCTCTCGGGCCAGGGCGGCCGCGAGCCAGTCGCGGTAGCGCGCCGCTGGCCATCCCCGTTGCAGGACCAGGAGGTCGTGGACGGCCAGGGAGTTGAGGGTCCAGAGCAGGTCGCGGGCCTCCTCGACCGACAGGCCGGGCCGGATCACGCCCCGGTCGGCCAGGAGCCCGGCGAAGCGGCCCAGCCCGTTGAGCCGCTCGTTCTCGAGCTGGGCCCAGAGCTCGGCCAGCTCCGGGTCGGTGGCCGCCGCGCCGATCAGGACCCGCAGCAGCGGGCCGGCCCGGGAGTGGATGCCGGGCTGGGTGGCGGCGTACAGCTCGAACTGGCGGTGGGGGTCGGTCTCGGCGATCACGGCCGCGATGGCCGGGCGCTGCTCGACCGGGACCTGGACCCGGTTGGCGCCACCGGCCACGGCGGCTCGGACCACGGCCTTGAACAGCTCGGCCTTGCTGCCGTAGGCCCGGTAGATGGTCTCGACGACTACGCCGGCGGCCTGGGCGATGGCGGCAAGGGTGGTTCCGGCGTAGCCGCGCTCGAGGAACCGCTGGTGGGCGGCGTCCAGGATGTCCTGGCGGGTCTGGGCGGCCTGGGCCTGGCGTCGGGTGGCGTTGTAGCGGCGGCGGGGCTTGACATGCTCACTCATTAAGTAGCATCCTCATCACATCAAATAAGTCTGACTAACATCAATTCTAGCAGAGCCGGGAGCTGCCGTGGCCCACACGGCAAGGAAGGAGCGGTTCATGTCCCAGAACATCGAGGCCATCAAGGCGGCCGCGCGCCGGACGCTCGAGGAGATCTTCCCCAGCGTCGACGAGGCCGGACTGGCCCAGGTCGTGCATGCAGACGTGGTCAACCACGACGCCCCTCCGGGCGCTCCCCAGGGCCTGGAGGGCATGGCCGTGTCCATGCGTCTCCTCGCCGGAGCGTTCTCGGACCGGCGCTGGGAGATTCACCAGGCCATCGCCGAAGGCGACACCGTGGTACTCCACTGCACCTTCAGCGGCCGGCACACCGGGCCGTTCCTTGGTCTGGCCCCCAGCAACCGACCCTTCGCCTACCGCCAGATCCACATCATCCGCTTCCAGGACGGCAAAGGCGTCGAGCACTGGGCCGTCCGCGACGACCTGAGCTTCCTGCGCCAGGTCGGCGCCCTCCCCAACCAGCCCACCCCGCCTGTGCGCGCCAACGCCTAGCCGCCGCCGGCTGCCAGGGAGGCTGGCGCGCCGGCGGCGGCGGATGGCTCAGCAGCTCGACTTGTAGAGGAACGGCTTGACGTCCGGGTCGTTCATGTTCTCCTTGGTGACGATGACGAAGCCGGTGCCGATCTTCTTCTGCACCGGCTCGCCCTTGAGGGCGGCGATCGCCTGCTCGACGCCGGCCTTGCCGATATCGGCTGGCTTCTGGGCGATCAGGGCCTGGACGATGCCCTGCTCCAGGTCCTCGACCTGCTTGGGGCCGGCGTCGAAGCCGACGATCTTGACCTTCTCGGCGGCGCCGGCGCTGCGGAGCCCGGTCGCGGCCCCCTCGGCCGAGAACAGGTTGGTCCCGAAGATGCCGACCAGGTCGGGGTGGGCGGCAAGGGCGGCGGTCGCCTTGGAGGCGGCGACATCCGGCTTGTCGTTGGAGTACTCCTGCCCGATGTACTTGAGGCCCGGCGTCTTCTTGATCTCCTCCTCGAAGCCCTTGGCCCGGGCGTCGGTGGTGGAGATGCCGGGCTTGACGTTGATGACCAGCACCGAGCCCTTGCCGCCGGTCAGCTCGGCCAGGCTGCGTGCTGCCTCGCGGCCGCCCTCCTCGTTGTCGGAGGCGATCTCCGACTCGGCCAGCTCGGCGCCGTTCTCGGTGGTGGTGTCGACGAACACCAGCTTGATCCCGGCCGCCTTGGCCTGGGTGAGGGGCGGGATCATGGCCTGGGTGTCGGTCGGGGCGATCAGGATCGCGTCGGGCTTCTTGGCCACCACGGCGTTGACCACCGGAGTCTGCAGCGAGGCGTCGAACTCGTCCGGGGCGGTGACGTCCAGGGTGGCCCCGGCGGCCTTGGCCGCCTCCTGGGCCCCGCACTCCATGGTGACGTAGAACTGGTCGCCCTTGACCCCCTGGATCAGGGTCAGCTTGTACTGCTTGGCGGCGCCGCCGCCGGAGCTGCCTCCTCCGTCGTCGTTCCCACCGCATGCCGCGAGCAGGAGCGCGAGCGCGACCGTTCCGACGAGCCAGCGTCTGCGCATGGTGCCTACCTCCTCTCGCCGCGCTCCTGGGCGCGGCGCTTGAGCTGGTCGATGTAGACGGCGACGATCAGGACTGCCCCGACCGCGACCTGTTGCCAGAACGGCTGGACCCCGAGGATCACGAACCCGTTCTGGAGGATGGCCGGGATGAACACCCCGACGACCGTGCCCAGCACCGTCCCGATGCCCCCGAACAGGCTGGTGCCGCCGAGGACGACGGCGGCGATCGCGGCCAGGTTGTCGGTCGAGTGCCCGCCGATGGTGGTGGTGGCGAAGCGGGCCAGCGACACCATCCCGGCCATA
The DNA here is from genome assembly GCA_035275125.1 of Actinomycetes bacterium. GTDB lineage: Bacteria > Actinomycetota > CALGFH01 > CALGFH01 > CALGFH01 > CALGFH01. The sequence goes on from DATENJ010000609.1 coordinate 7,821, forward strand.
CCGGCCAGCAGCCCCGAGAGCGCGTACACCTTGATCAGATGGCGGTCGACGTTGATGCCGGCGCGCCGGGCCGCCTCGGCGTTGGAGCCGATCGCGTAGGTGTAGCGCCCGAAGCGGGTCATGGACAGGGTGACGGCGCCGACGGCGGTCACCACCGCCGCGATGATGACGACGTAGGGGACGCCGGCGAGCTGGCCGATGCCGATGGTGGTGGTCAGCTGAAGGGGGACGCCGCGCACGTCGATCCCGCCGGTGATCAGCAGGGCCGACCCGAGCGCCATCCCGAGGGTGCCCAGGGTGACGATCAGCGGCGGCACCCTTGCCTTGGTGATGAGCACGCCGTTGACCACGCCCCAGGCCGCGCCGGCGACGAGCCCGGCGACCAGCCCGGCCGCGATCGCGTCCCAGCCCCCGCCGCCGATGGCCAGCATCACCTTGGCCGCGATCACCCCGGAGAAGACCAGCACCGACCCGACCGACAGGTCGATCCCGGCCGTGATGATCACGAAGGTCATGCCGACGGCGATGATCAGCAGCCCCGAGGCGTCGGCGGCGATGTTGCGGAAGTTGAACACCGTGGCGAACTGCTGGAAGCGCAGGACGGCGAAGCCGGCCACGATCCCCAGCAGGATCAGAAAGGTCCAGGTGGTGGTCTCGGTCAGCCGGCTGCGCAGCGCCGCCCGGACCCCGGAGGGCCGCGGCGCCTCGGCCGGCTCCTCCTCGGCCTCGGTCACCTCGGTGAGGTCGCTCACGCCACCTCCTCGTTGCCGATGGCGCCGGTCATGGCGGCGATCACCTGTTCCATGGTGGTGTCGGCGGCCCGGTAGCGGGCCACCCGGATCCCGAGCCGGAGCACCTCGATGCGGTCGGCCAGCTCCATCACCTCCGGCATGTTGTGGCTGATGAGCACGACCGCGATGCCCGAGTCCCGCACCCGCCGGATCAGGTCGCGCACATGCGCCGACTGGACCACGCCGAGGGCGGCGGTCGGCTCGTCCATGAACACCACCTTGCTGACCCAGGTGGCGGCCCGGCTGACGGCGACGCTCTGGCGCTGCCCGCCCGACAGGTTGGCCACCATGGCCCCGGTGTCCTGGAGCCCGATGCCGAGGTCGGCGAAGGCCTTGTTGGTCCGGCGGCGCATGCCCGCCTTGTCCAGGAACCCGAGCCGGCCGAGCAGCCCGGGGCGGACCAGCTCGCGGCCGAGGAACAGGTTGGCCGCCGGGTCCAGCTCGGGCGCCAGCGCCAGGTCCTGGTACACGGTCTCGATGCCGAGCTCGCGGGCCGCGACCGGGTTCGGGATGGTGACCTGGCGGCCCTCGAACCGGATCTCGCCGCCGTCGGGGGCCAGGGTGCCGGACAGGACCTTGACCAGCGTGCTCTTGCCGGCGCCGTTGTCGCCGACCAGCGCCGCGACCTCGCCCGGGTGGACTGCGAAGTCGGCGCCCCGCAGCGCCCGGACGCCGCCGAAGCTCTTGGCGATACCGCTCGCCTCCAGCAGGGGTTCGCTCACCGCAGGCTCCTCTCTGGTGCGGAACGGGCCGCCTCCGGCAGCTCGTCGATCCCTCCGTAGCGCCCGGCGGCGATCCCGGCCAGCAGCGCGGCGCCGCGGGCGCCGGCCTGGGTGACCTGCGGCCAGTCGAACGGGCCGAGCACCGCCCGCTTCACTGACCGGGCCGCCGGGTTGCGGGCCCAGCCGCCGGCGAGCACGAGCCGCTGGCTCGGCCCGGCGACCGACTCGATGTGGGTGCGCAGCTCGACCGCCCGCTCGGCCACCACCTCCAGCGCCGCCCGCCACACGAGCGCCGGGCTCGGGTCGGCGCCGATGCCCTCGAGCGCCGCCCGGTCGCCAAACATGTCCCGCACGGTCATGCCGCCGCTGCCGGGTGGGACGGCCGCCGCGGCCCGGTCGAGCTCCTCGCGGGCCTGGTCGTCGCCGACCCCGAGCAGGCCGAGGAACCGCTTGAGGGCGAGCCCGGCCCTTGAGGACCCGAGCAGGGCCTGGCGTCCCGGCAGGACGTGCCAGCCGACGGTGACCTGGGCCGCGACCAGCCGGCGGACGTCGTCGGGCGCGACCGGGGGCGGGACCGCCCGGATGAGCGCCTCGGCGGTG
>DATENJ010000610.1:0-3050 GCA_035275125.1 Actinomycetes bacterium
CAGAGCCGCACCCGGTTGCCGGCGGCGACCGCCGGGGTGGCCAGGGCGCTGCCCATCGCCCCGGCCCCAAGGATCGCCACGGTGGCCACGTCAACCTCCCGCCCCGTCACTGCCGAGCGACCGCCGATCAGTCCAGGGCCACCAGGTCCAGGTAGTCCTCGCTCCAGACGTCAAGGGCGCCGTCGGGCATCAGCAGGACCCGGTCGGGCTCGAAGCTCTGGACGAACGGGGTGTCGTGGCTGACCAGGATCACCGAGCCCTTGTAGGTCTCGAGGGCCGCCCGGACGGCCTCGACCGCCTGGACGTCCAGGTTGTTGGTGGGCTCGTCCAGGAGCAGGACGTTGTGGCGGCCGAGGACCAGGCGGGCCAGGGCGAGCTTGGTCTTCTCGCCCCCCGACAGGGTCCGGGCCGGCTGGTAGGCCTGGTCGCCGCCGAGCAGGAAGTGGCCGAGGACGCCCCGGAGCACGTCGTCGGGGGCCTTGGCGACCTCGCGGAGCGACTCCATGGCGGTGGCCGCCGGGTCGAGGCCCTCGTGCTCCTGGGCGTAGTAGCCCAGCTCGGCCCCGTGGCCGAGGCGGACCTCGCCCTCGTCGGGGGTGTCGATCCCGGCCAGGATGCGCAGCAGCGAGGTCTTGCCGGCCCCGTTCAGGCCCAGCACCAGCAGCCGCTCGCCCCGCTGGAGGTCGAAGCTGACGTGCTTGAACACCGGCGGGCCGCCGTAGGAGCGGGACAGGTCGACCGCGTCCAGCGGGAACCGGCCCGAGGGCGGCGGGTCGGGGAAGCGGACCGCCACCTTGCGACCCGACCTGCGCTCGGGGGTCAGGTTGGCCTTCATCTTCTCGACCCGGCGCTCGGTGACCATGGCCCGCCGGGCCATGTCCTCGTTCGAGTGCCGGTACTTCTCCACGAAGGCCGAGAGCCGCTTGATGTCGCGCTCCAGGACCTTCCGGTGCTTGGCCTCGGACCGGGCCCGTACCTCGCTGGCGGCCAGGTACTGGGTCCAGGTGCCCTTGTAGGTCTCGATCGAGGCGGTGAGCGGGTCGAGCACCAGCACCCCGGTGACGTCGCGGTCCAGCAGGGGCAGGTCGTGGGAGACGAGCAGGATGCCGCCGGAGAAGTCGGCCAGGAACCCGGCCAGCCAGCGCTTGGCGTCGGCGTCCAGGTGGTTGGTGGGCTCGTCCAGCAGCAGGGTGGTCGCCTCGCTGAGCAGCACCCTGGCCAGCTCGACCCGGCGCCGCTCGCCACCCGACAGCCCCGACAGCGGCCGGTCGAGGCCGCTGGCCGGGATCCCGAGCCCGGCCGCGACCCGCCGGGCCTCGGCCTCGGCCCGGTAACCGCCCTCGGCCTCGAACCGCTCCTGGAGCCGGGAGAACCGCTTGATGGCGCGGTCGCGGGCCCGGTCGTCGGCGCTCTGGTCGATCCGCCGCCGAGCCTCCTCCAGCTCGTGCCTGGCCTGGTCCAGCCCGCGGGCCGACAGCAGCCGGGCCAGCCCGGTCGAGGCGGTGGTCGGCGGCGACTCCTGGGGCAGCCAGGCCAGCTCCCCGACCAGGGTGACGGCCGGGTCCCGCTTGGCGCCCTGCTTCACCGCCCGCTCACTCACCGACCGCAGCAGGCTCGTCTTCCCGGCCCCGTTCGGCCCGACCAGCCCGACCACGTCCCCGGGCGCGACCGTGAAGCTCGCCTCGGCGACGAGCAGACGGTGACCGACCTCAACGGTCAGATCGACAACACGGAGCATGGCGAGCAGGTCCTCGTGATAGGTGGGCTCCCCACGATGATCGGCGTGCCCCCGCCAAACCCGCAAGTGATTAGGCGCGCGCCGCAACCCAGCTTCCGGATGTCCGGCCCCCCGGAGGGGGAGAGTAGCCCTCCGGGTCGAGCGGTGCTCGGGGCTGTCCACAGCCCTCTGGGTCGGCGTGTTCGGGACTGTCCACAGCCCTCTGGGTCGGGTGGTGCTCGGGCTGTCCACAGCCGTCCGGGTCGGGCGGCGTTCGGGGCTGTCCACAGCCCCGTAGCTCGGTGGTTATGCTTAGGGGGTGTTTGCGACCCGGCCTGAGCTGCGTGGCTCCTTTGGCATGGTCTCCTCGACCCACTGGCTGGCCTCGGCGACGGGGATGGCGGTGCTGGAGCGGGGCGGCAACGCCTTCGACGCCGTCGTGGCCGCCGGGTTCGTGCTCCAGGTGGTCGAGCCGCACCTGAACGGGCCCGGGGGCGAGGTGCCGATCCTGGCCGCCCCGGCCGGGCAGGGGCGGGTGCTGGTGGTGAACGGGCAGGGGCCGGTCCCGGCGGCGGCCACCATCGAGCGGTTCAAGAGCCTCGGGCTCGGGCTGATCCCCGGCACCGGGCTGCTGGCCGCCTGTGTGCCCGGCGCCTTCGGGGCCTGGATGCTGCTGCTCCGCGACCACGGCACGCTGCGGCCGCGCGAGGTGCTGGAGCCGGCCATCGGCTACGCCGAGGCCGGGTTCCCGGCCGTGCCCCGGATCGGCGGGGCGATCGCGGCGATGGAGCGGCTGTTCCGCACCGAGTGGCCGACCTCGGCCGAGGTGTGGCTGGCCGACGGCGTGCCAGCCTCCGGGGGGCGGCTGCGCAACCCCGCCCTGGCCGCGACCTGGCGGCGCCTGCTGGACGAGGCCGAGGCGGCCTCACCGGACCGGGACGGCCAGATCGAGGCCGCCCTTGCCGCCTTCTACGAGGGCTTCGTGGCCGAGGCCGTCGCCGGCTACCTGGCCACGACCGAGGTGCTGGACGTGAGCGGCCGCCGCCACAAGGGCCTGCTGGACGGCGACGACCTGGCCGGCTGGCGGGCCAGCGTCGAGGCGCCGGTGTCGGCCGAGCACCACGGCTGGACGGTCTGCAAGACCGGGCCGTGGGGCCAGGGCCCGGTCCTGCTCCAGCAGCTGCGGCTGCTGGAGGGCTTCGACCTGGAGGCGATGGGCCTCGGCAGCGCCGGCTACGTCCATACGCTGGCCGAGTGCGCCAAGCTCGCCTTCGCCGACCGGGAGGCCTGGTACGGCGACCCGGCCGCCTTCGACGTGCCCATCGACGGCCTG
>DATENJ010000611.1:0-4290 GCA_035275125.1 Actinomycetes bacterium
CCCGAGCTACGCCGGCGCCGTCCGCCCCGCCCCCTGACGACCACCCCCGCCATACCGACGAGGGCAGGCCCCGCGGGCACGCCGTCGAGGTCACCCCCACCCCGGGTATGCTCCCTCCAGGCCCCTGTAGCTCAATGGATAGAGCAACGGACTTCTAATCCGTAGGTTGCAGGTTCGAGTCCTGCCAGGGGCGCAAATGAGCAGGTCAGCGCGTTGAGCACTTGGCTGTGCTTGTTCTGTGGCAATCCCTTGGCTCCACGGGTTGCCTGAGAGCCGCCTGTCGGTCCAAGTCCGCAAGCGCTTTGGAGTTCATGGCCCCGGAGAGTGGAGGTGCCGCGGGGCGAAGATGCGCTTCGCGCGATTGATCCAACCGCGCCCGTCTCAGGCGAGCGCCGCTAGGATGCGTTGGCAGCGCTTGGGGTCTTCGGTCAAGCGGTTCTCGAGCCCCCACAGCCAGTAGTCGACACAGCGCACGATCGCCCAGCCGCGTGCCTTCTCGCCGTCCAGGTCGCCACTGCCGGCCAGGACGGCCAGCAAATGTCGGATCGCTTGGGCGTCCTCAAGCTCGTCTACCCGGGTCCACAGCAGCTCCGGGACGGCGTGCTCGGGGTCGCCGGCGACCGGCTTGGGGTCGATGGCCAACCAGGGTTCCCGGTTGCCGGCCAGGACGTTGCCGTAGTGCAGGTCGGCGTGGACCAGGCGATCACCGGCGCTCGCGCCCAGCTCGGGGGCCAAGTCGCCGGCGGCAGCAAGCCAGCCCTCGGGCACCGGGCGGCCGAGGCGCTCCTGTCGCACCGGCAGCGAGCCACCGATGTCAGCGGCCACGGCTCGCAGTGGGCGAATCCCGTCCGGGGCCGGGATGGCCAGGCGTCGCAGCAGCCCTCCCGCCACCTGAGCGGCGGCCTGGAGGTCCATGCTGTCCAGGGTTCGGGTTGGGTCCAGCCGCTCCAGCAGCAGCGCCCCGGCCTCTGGGTCCGCTTCGAGCAGGAGCACGGCGCCGTGTCCCCTCCAGGCCGCCAACGCCCGTGCCTCGTCAATGGTGCGTTCGACCGGCCAGGTGAGCTTGAGCACATACCGCGCAGCCCCACGACGCACCGGGACCACCACGCCGTGGTAGCCGCGCCCAGCGACTCCGTCCTCGACCTGGAGCCGCCACCTTCGGCACAGCCTCTCCAGCAAGGCCGGCAGCGCAGCGATCCATGCCCGACCCTCGACGCTGGATTGGGCAGCGAACTCCACTGGTTCCAGCACGCGATCAAGGTCTGCGAACCCTGGGTGCTGATCGTGCGCTGATCCATTCGGTTGTCGGCGGCCGATCCGACGCTCTTCCATGCAGCGATGGTAGGCCGCGACTGCGGGCCGCCTGGCATGCCCCCTCGGGGGAATGGAGCGGCCGCGCCGGGTGGTGCGCTTCGCGCGTTTGATGCATCGGCACGTCTGCGCCTTTGGGCCGGCCTTCGGCCGGCGCCGCCTTCGGCGGCAGTCTCAGCCTGGCCTGGTGCCACCCAGCGTGATGCCGTCGACGCACGCCGCTTGACCTGCTCCGGGACTAGGGCGTCTGGCTTGAGTTGCTCCGCTGGAGGGGTGGCAGGTGGTCAGCGAGGACCGCCCTGATCACCTGCCTGGCGTCGGCGACGATCACCGGGTTCGTGTCCCGGAAGTACGCGACCTGGCCGAGGGCCAGGGACAGCGCCCAACCGCGGCCACGCGCCCAGGTCGCATCGTCGACGTGTACGGCAGCGCGGAAAGCCTCCCTTGCCGGAGCCGGCAGCAAAAACCATCCCACGATCAGGTCGCAGGCAGGATCGCCGACCCCGACCGTAGAGAAGTCCAGGACCGCGGTAAGCCGTCCCTGGCGGGCCAGGACATTGCCTGGCATGAGGTCGGCATGGACCCAGACCGGCGGGCCAGACCACTCCGGCACCCGCAGCGCGGCATCCCAGGCCGCGGTCGCCGCCTCGGTATCGACCACCTTCCCCAGGTCCGCAAGCGCGGCGCGTGTCTGCGCATCCTGCGTTGCCAGCGGCCCGCCGCGGTAGGCAACCGGCCCATCCGCCAGGTCGACCCGCTGCAGCGCCGCGATGAACACCGCCAGGTCCGTTGCCAGCACATCAGGGTCAGCGATGTGGTCGATCCTTGGGTTCTCGCCATCGAGCCAGCGGTACACCGCCCACGGCAAGAGATAGCCCTCGGCAGGCAACCCTGTACCGAGCACGACCGGGATGGCAACCGGCAGCAACGGGGCAAGGCGTGGCAGCCACATCAGCTCCTTGTCCAGCCCCTTGGCCGCCCCCCAGGCGAGCGGCAGTCGCACCACCTGATCGTCGCCGAGCCGATACAGAGCGTGGTCGGTCCCAGTCGACGGGACCCGCTTGATCGGCTGGGCTGCCCACTGAGGGAACTGCGCGGCAAGCAGCCGCCGCACAAGCCCAACGTCCCTGTCCGCCTCGTGGGCGTCTATCTTCCCAGCGGCCATCAACACCTCGCGCTTTCCGGACGCGGTGATTGCTCCAGGATATTGCGGCCCTGACGCTCGCTCCCAACCTGCGGGACCTGCGGCTCGCACAGCGCACAGCCGTGTGTAGTCCGCGACTACCTGGAATAGCAGCATCGCCCCCTCGGGGGGAGTGGAGCGGCCGCGCCGCTAGGTGCGCTTCGCGCGATTGATGCATCGGCGCGTCCGCGCCTTTGGCCGGCCCTTGGCCGGGCGCCGCGTGCGGCGGAAATCTCAGCCTGACCCGGTTGGCACCGAACGTGTTGCTGTACAAGCCGTACTTGACACTCGGAGGCGCCCGCGTGAGTCGCTCGACTCCTCCAACGAGCCTGGCAGTGCGCAAACCGCGTCCGTGACGACACGGTAGGTCAGGAGGATCTCGTCGGCTGTTGATGTGGAGGACCTTGATGAGCAGGCGCCAGCTTGCGCGTCGAGGGGTCCCTTGTACTCCTCAGCCGGGCTTGCGGGCGAGGATCACTTTGGTATCGCCGGGCCAGTCCCAGAAGATGCCCTCGGGAGACCGTGACGTCAGCAGCGCCCGCACCTCGCTGGCGAAGTCCTTGACACGGTCCCCGAACAGGTGCGGCGCCGAGGAGGACATAGAGAAGTAGCCGGACAACACGCTTTCGCTGTCCCGCAACAGGTCGGGGATGCCGGGGGCGAAGATCGACCGCGGCGCACCGAACCGGGTGCGAACAAGGACGTCTTCGAAGCGGTGGGTTCGAACCGGCGCGCTGCCCTGGCCGGCGCGCCGGGTTGATCCGAGATACTTCTCCACCAGCGCCTTGATCTCTGCGTGCGGGATCGGCGGTGGCCCGGGGCTCGGTGGTGAGGATCGTCCCTCGACGGTGTGGACGATCAGGGCCAAGGCGCCGCCTGGGGCCAACATGTCGTACACCGCCTCGGCGACACGGGCTTCGTCGGTCCAGTGGAAGGACTGGCCGAAGGTAACCACTCGGTACGGTCCCAGTGCCGCCCCGGGGAGGTCCTCGGCGAGGGCTTGGACCCAGCGGATGTTCGTGATGCCCCGTTCGTGGGCGGCTCGGCGACCTTCGGCGAGCATGGCCGGGTCGGGGTCGAGGCCGACCGCCTCCTCGAACAGGTGGGCGAGCCGGATAGTGAGGATGCCGGGACCGCAGCCGCCGTCAAGGAGCCTGCCGCTCCCATCCAGATCCAGTTCCTGGCTGAGAACAGCCTCGAGTTGCGGCGAGTAGGCCGGTCTACCGTACCGGTAGTGGGCAGCGGCGCCCTGGTAGATCGTGGGGTCGTACGACACCACCACAGTATGCCCGCGGCCGCGCTCTGGGTCCGTTCCGGGGGCCGTTCTCGTGCAGGCGTTGCAGGAAGTGGAATTTGCCACCGGCCACCGGCATGCCGGCTAGCTCGGCCAGCCGCTCTAGTTGCCGCGCCAGCCGGGATCGCGCCCGCTATATGCCACGACCCGGTCAACGAGTGGGGCATTGTCGGGCACCGGCACAGGCGGCTCGAAGATGCCCTTGCGGGCGTCGAAGTTGTCGGGCGGGTACATGCCGGTCATCGCGGCCAGGCACGCTTCCAGCGTGGCCGGATCCTGCTGGTAGGGCTGACTGGTGCCGCGTGCGAGGTCCCACGCGTGCAGGACCACCTCATCGACTGCGATCTGTCCGGCGATCCCCCCGGGCAGCGTGGCCCCGCCGACCTGAGTCATGCCCTCCCATGCGGCCGGGTCGGTCCACGCCTGCGCGAGCGCGGTCAGGGCGCGGGGGATCTCGGCACGCCATGCGGTACCGAGCCGGTCGCCATCGGGGGCGGGCCGG
>DATENJ010000612.1:0-4957 GCA_035275125.1 Actinomycetes bacterium
TGAGTCGCTCAGAGCTACAGAACGGCCAGCCCCTGCCGTCGGTCAGCCAGTACGGCGAGCCCGCGGTCAACGCCGATGGCTCGGTGGACATCTTCTTCGGTCCCGACATGCCCCAGGGCCAGGAGCGCAACTGGATCCCGACCGTTCCCGGCAGAGGCTGGTTCCCCATCTTCCGCTTGTACGGCCCCCTGGAGCCTTTCTTCGACAAGAGCTGGAAGCTCAACGACGTCGAGAAGCTGGGCTAGCACTCCAGGACTGACGCTGCTTCGTGCGGTTGGTCTAGAGGGCGACGCCGTCAGGGTGCAGGCGGCGGGTTCAGCCCATAGCGGGCGATGACGTCGGGCAGCCACGCGGCGTCGCCGAACTCCAACCCGTAGTTGGCCGCCAGGGCGGCCATCTGGTCGAGGGGCGGCGGGCCGGCCGCGACCAGGTCGGCCACCTCGCGGAAGAGGCCCTCGAAGCCGGCCGGGCTGATGATCTCGATCATGCGCCCCGGGACCTTGCTCGCGTTCCACATCGCGTGCAGCTCGCCGCGGGGCTTGGTGATGTAGCCGCCCGCGCCCAGCACGACCTCCCGGTCACCGGAGCGGAAGCCGATCTCGCCCTCGGTGACGATCGAGTACTCGTCCTCGCGGGTGTGGGTGTGCGGAGGGACCAGGGCGCCGACCGGGAAGGGATGCTCCACCACCGACAACGCGCCGCCGGTGTCCTGGCCCCACAACTTGAAGACCACGCCGATGGTGCCGAGGTCGCCGGCACGGCCCTCGCCTGGGCGGACGACGGTCAGAGGTGGGGCCTGGGTGCCGGTCATCGCGGGCTCCTTTCTCGCTGGCGGTTCCGGTGAACACCGCTGTACAGTGGAACTGTCCACCGTCGAGCGCCTGGTGTCAAGAGTTGAGTGAACACAAGCGTTTACCGAACTCTCGACCGTATCGGATGCGGAAGCGGGCCGAGCAGGTCGACCACACCCGCCAGCGGATCGTCGAGGCCGCGGTCCACCTGCACGGCACCGTCGGCCCGGCCGCCACCACCATCGCCGGCATCGCCGAGCAGGCCGGCGTCACCCGCCTCACCGTCTACCGGCACTTCCCCGACGAGGAGGCGCTGTACCTGGCCTGCTCCGCGCACTGGACGGCCCAGCAGGTCCCGCCCGACCCCGACGCCTGGGCAAAGCTCGCCGATCCCACCGACCGCCTGCGCGCCGGCCTGGCCGACCTGTACCGCTACTACCGGCAGGGCGAGGCCATGCTGACGCGGGTCTACCGGGACAAGCAGACCATGCGCGAGCAGCTGCAGGAGATGGTCGACCGCACCGAGCGCCACCACCGTGACGTGCTGCTGGAACCCTTCGCCAGCACGCGAGCGCAGCGACGGCGGCTCCGGGCCGTGCTCGGCCATGCGGTGTCGTTCTGGACCTGGCGGTCGCTGTGCCTCGAGGGTGGGCTGTCGGACCGCGAGGCCGTCGATGCCATGACCGCCCTGGCCCTTGCCACTGCAGCCGGATCAGCACCCGCGCCTTGACCTGCGTAGATGGCCGCGCCGCGAGGGATTCGAACCCCCAACCGCCAGATCCGTAGGCTGGTGGACTGACACGCAGACTGCCATGGCAGTCGGCTCTAACTGGAGGTCACTTGCTGACGGCGCCGGTAGGCTCCGGCCAAACCCCGTCAGAAGGGATGGCCGGCCGTGTCCACGTCACCACCCCCTTGGCTCATCGGCCTGCTCGTGGCGGTCGCCGCGGCCACCCTTGTCGTCGGCGTGGGCCTGGAAGGCACCTCCTGGGCGGACCGCTCCCCGTTCCAGGTGAACGTCCTGTCCGACATCGCCGGCCTGGCCGTGGCGACGCTGGCGACGCTGCTGTTCCTCAACAAGGCGGTGGAGGACTGGAACGCCCGCCGCTGGCGTTCGGCCAAGGAAAGCGCCGTGGTCTCGGCGGTCTACGACGCGCGGCATCTCGCCGGGTGGCTGGCCGAACTCCACGGGGTCGGCGACGCGCCGGACGACCTGGAGCCCATGGGCCAGATCGGCTTCGACCGGCTCGTCGCGGAGCTGCGGGAGACGCGGGACCGCCTCCAGGAGGTCCGGTCGGCGGCCAGGTTCTTCAGAGACCCGTGGCTGGCCGGGCACGCCGGCCACCACGGCCGCAACTCAGCTAACCGGCCCTTCTACGAGGCCGTCGAGGCCTACTCGGCCCGGGCCCGGCTGTGGGCCGGGGAGTACCTGGCCCATCTCGTGGACACGGTGCTGCCCGCGCTGGAGCAGATCGACCCGGACCCGGTCGTGACCGGAACCCGGGCGACCCTGTCCTCGGCGGCCGCCCGCTGGACCGCCTACGGGAAGGAGTTGGCCCAGCTGCTAGACCACCTCACGGCCAGGGAGCTCTGCGACCGCCCCATCCGGGCGCCCAAGGACCTGGTGTCGCCGGCGGTCCTGATCGAGTTTGACCGGGCTGAGGAGTACCGGGACGCTCAGGTCGCCATGTCCCACCAGCTGGAGGCGCAGGTCTACCTCGGCGTCTGGGTCCTCGATACGCTCGGGACCCTGTTCAGGCGGCGCCTACGGGAGGACCTCGAGCGGCTGGACCGGGAGGGACTGCGGCGGGTCCTAGACGAGCTAGTCCTCATGGATTCCCGCCCTGCGGGAGAGCCGCGCTGACCGGCCACGGTCGTGGGCCGGCCCGGCGAGGGCCGGCACGTGCTCCGGGACCCGGGCCAAGTGCCGGTCGACAGGGTGCCGTCCCGGAGCGGCCGCGCCAGCAGGTTGGCCGTGGCCACGGCGCCGTGGACGGCCAGGTTGATGCCGACCCCGCCGACCGAATCTGGTGCTCTCCGTCCACCCAGTGCGCCTGAGTGCTGTCTGTGCAGCTCAGGTCAGGTGCCCGAATCCAGCCAGACCGCCAGAGTGCTGTCTGGTGGCGGCTGGTGGACTGACACCGGGACTGACAGCATCAAGCATCGGAGCGATACCCAGCCTTCGATCAGGCGCGGATGCGGCGGGTCAGGTCGGCCAGTTCGCGGTTGAAGCGCTCGGGCTGCTCCAGGAACGGGGTGTGGCCGACGCCGTCGTACCAGGAGGCCTGGGCGGTCGGGCAGGTGGCCAGGATGTGGTCGGCCATGGCCGGCAGCACGACCGTGTCCGCCCGGCCGTGGCTGACCAGCAGCGGCACCTGGAGGGTGCGCAGGACATCGTCGCCGTCGATCTCGCGGGCCGCGAGGTTGGCGCGGATCCGCGCCGGCACCACCATGGCCGAGCACAGCAGCGTCTCGACCTCCTCGGGCGGGTACGGCTTCGCCGGCCAGCCCTTGACCAGGCCGCGCATGCCGCGGATGTTGGTGGGTAGGTCGTCAGCGGTGGCGTCGGGGAAGTGGTCGAGAAAGCCCGGGCCGATCAGCGTGCCGAACGCCGCCCCGCCGAGGCTGACCACCGCACCGGCGAAGTCGATCGCGGCGATGCGGTCTTGGCCGTGGTCGCGTAGGTAGTCGCAGATGATGAAGCCGCCGTAGGACCAGCCGACCAGCACCGGCCGCTCCAGCCCGAGTTGCTCGATGATGGCCGCCACGTCGTCGGCCCACAGCTTAGCGTCGGTGTAGCGCTCGGGTTCGAGGGGTGCCTGGGACATGCCGTGGCCGCGGAGGTCGTAGGCCACCAGCCGGAACTCGTCGGCCAGCGCGCTCTGGTACTGCCTGGCCCAGCAGAGATGGCTCTGGGACAGACCGTGGATGAACAGAACCGGCGGCCCGTCCACCCGGCCCCACTCGCGCACGTGCAGCCGCAAGCCGCCGCCGCCCTGCACCTCGTGGATGTTCGTCCTAGGCTGTGCGACCGTCGTCATCTGGCGCCTCCTCGTCTCCGTCGCAATGAATGGATCGTCGCCGTGGAGAGGGCTGGGCCGCATCGGTCGGGGAGACGTATCCTCCGCCGCCGGCGTACCTATCCTCCCGCCGCCGGATGCGTACGCGCGCCTTCCACGCCCGGGTCAGCGGCGTGATACTGGCCGGATGGAGGCGTCCGCCAGGGGGGTGTTCGTCGGTCGCGTGCGCGAGCTCGGGGAGCTCGGGCGCGCGCTGGACGTGGCGCGGGCAGGGAGCGGCACGGCCGTTCTGGTCGCCGGGGAGGCGGGCATCGGCAAGACCCGGCTGGCGTCCGAGCTGGCGGCACGGGCCCGCGACACGGGGTTCGAGGTCCTACTCGGCCGCGCGATCGATCTGGTCGGCACCGAGCTGCCGTACCAGCCGTTCGTCGAGGCCGTGGGCCCCCTCGGAGGCCTCCCGCAAGTCGACGGGGAGACGGTGGGCTCGCAGCTGCAGGTGTTCCAGGAGACGCTTGAGCTGCTGGGTGAGCGGGCGGCCGCCGCGCCGGTGCTGCTGGTGCTGGAGGACCTGCACTGGGCCGATGCGTCCACGCTCGACCTGGTCGTCTTCCTGGCCCACAACCTGCGCGACCGGCGGGTGCTGCTGCTGGCGACCTACCGCGTGGACGAACTCGCCTCGGCCGAGCGCGTGCGCCGGCTGGCGGATGGCGTGCGGCGCACGGGCTCGGCGCTCGCCGTCGAGCTCGGCCGGCTCGAGCGCGAGGAGCTGACGGCGATGCTGGAGGCTCGCGCCGACACCTTGCCGCCGGCGGCGCTGACCGAGGCGATCGTCTCCCGCTCCGAGGGCAACCCCTTCTTCGCCGAGGAGCTGCTCGCCGCCGCCAGCGAGGGGAGCGGCGAGCTACCGCGGGGCCTGCGCGACCTGCTGCTGTCGCGGGTGGCCCGGCTCGACCCTGCGACCCAGAACCTGTTGCGCCTGGCCGCGGCCGCCGGGCGCGACGTCGGCTACCCGCTGCTCCGCGCCGCGGCGGCGCTGCCCGAGCCTGACCTGCGCCAGTCGCTGCGCCGCGCCGTGGAGCACGGCGTCCTGGTCGTCGACCAGACCACCGGCAGCTTCCGCTTCCGCCACGCCCTCCTGGCCGAGGC
>DATENJ010000613.1:0-5897 GCA_035275125.1 Actinomycetes bacterium
GACCCGCTGGTCGATCTGCGGGTCCTGCGGGCTCCGGGGCTGCGCGCCGGGCTGGCGACCCTTGCCGCCGCGATGGCCGCCTACGCCGGCCTGCTGTTCAGCCTGGCGTTGCACCTGCAGGCAGGCCTTGGCCACAGCCCGTTGCGGGCCGGGCTGACGGTTGCTCCGGCCGCCGCGGCGTACGGGGCCACCGGCTACTGGTGGCGGCGGCTCCCGGCCGGTGTCCACCACGCTCTGCCGCCCGCCGGCCTGGGGCTGACGACCCTGGCCTATCTCGGGATGGCGGGCACGCTTCAGGCCGGCGGTCGCGGCCAGCCGTGGCTCATGCTCCTGCTCGTCCTGTTCGGGGCCGGAATGGGCGCGGCGTTCAGCCCGGTGCTCACCCAGGCGCTGGTGAGCGTGCCCAGCTCCCAGGCCGCCGACGCGAGCGGCCTGCTCACCACCACCATGCAGCTGTCCCAGGTGTTCGGTGTCGCGGTCTTCGGCGGCCTGTTCCTCAGCCTGGCCGCGCACCCGCAGGCGCACGCCTCCGCGACCGCGTTCGCAACGGTCATGCTGTGGCTGGCGGCGCTCAGCCTGTCCGGGGTCGCGGCGGCCACGGTCCTGGCCCGAACCGTGCTGCGCGCCGCGACCCGCTGAGGCGGCTCAGGCGTCGTCGAGGATGAAGTCGGCCGCTCGCCATGCCAGCGCCGAGACGGGGCTCACCAGACCGATACGTCCGGACCTTGTCGTTGCGTGGTCTCCTGCAGCAGGATCTGGGTGATGGCAGAGGGCCCCGAACCGACGACCGCCGAGCGCGACGACCGCCGCGGATCGGTGAAGGGAGCATCGACGAGTGAAGATCGCACCAGGCATCCACCGCATCGGTGACCGGAGCATCGTCAACGCCTACCTTCTCGAGGACGCCGGCGAGGTGACGATCATCGACGCCGGCCTGCCCGGCTACTACCGGGACATCCCTGACGAACTGGCCCTCATGGGCCGGACGGTCGCCGACGTCCGCGCCCTGGTCCTCACCCACGGGCACTCCGACCACATCGGCTTCGCGGAGCGGCTCCGCCGCCACCAGCGGATCCCGGTGTCGGTCCACGAGGCCGACGCCGCCCTGGCCCGCGGCGAGGTGCCCAACCCGGCCAAGGGGTTCGGCCCGACCCGGCTGGGCCCGGTACTCGGGTTCCTGTGGTTCTCGATGCTGCGGGGTGGGCTCCGCACGCCCAAGCTGCAGCAGGTCGCCAGCTTCGGGGATGGGGCGACCCTGGAGGTGCCGGGCAGTCCGCGGGTCATCCTGACCCCCGGCCACACGCCCGGGAGCGCCGTCCTCCACGTCCCTTCCCGCAACGTCCTGTTTGTCGGCGATGCGCTGGCGACCTACGCGGTCACCACGGGCGCCCACGGCCCGCGGGTCGCGCCCTTCACCGCGGATGCCGCCCAGGCGGTGGCGTCCCTGGCCCGCCTCGAACCGGTCTCGGCGGACCTTGTCCTGCCCGGGCACGGCGATCCGTGGACCGGCGGCGTCCAGGAGGCGGTTCGGCAGGTCCGCCAAGGCGCCGCGACCCGCGACTAACCCGCCACCTCGCCGCGCTGCCGGTGGGGCGGGAGGCGGCGCTGGACCCGGCCGAGGAGGCCGCCGGCGGACTGGGGCCAGGTCCGCTCGCCCATGACCCACAGCCACAGCTCCCGGCGGTAGTCGCCGACGATCCCGTCGAAGCGGTCCCGGTCCATGCCGGCGGACTCGAGGGCCGGCCCCCAGCGCTCCCAGAGCGGGTCGGCGATCCAGGACCCGGCGTCGACGACCACCGCCCCGCGTTCCGGGTCCTGCTCGATCAGGGTCCGGATGCGCTGACGCAGCGCCACCGGCTCCTCGGGGAGCGACAGGTCGGGCGCCGGCCTGCTCACCGGTCGCGGGGCGCCGGGCCCCGGTCGGTGCCGGCGTAGTTGCCGACGTGCTCGGCGAAGTCGATGAACAGCGGCGCCGACGGGTCGAACGGCCGCTTGAGGCTGCGGAGAGCGATCTTGCGGTCGAGCGCGTCCAGCTTGTGGAGCGCCTCCTCGTGGTCCAGGTCACGCAGCTCCAGGCGGTCGCGGACCCGCTCGAAGGCGACCCGGCCGGTCGGGGTCCGGACCAGCACGCTCGAGTAGCCGTCCTGGCTGCCGACGCTGCCGATGGAGAGGTCGGCGGCGTGCCCGAGGAAGTCGGCGCACTCGTCGCAGCCTTTCAGCGCGGCCCCGTGGAAGTCGCGCACCGGCTCGTCGACCAGCACCTGGCCGTCGGTGTCCTCGACGATCATGCGGCCGTGGATCACGTCCACCTTGCCGACCTGCTCCAGGGGGACGCCCCGCCGCCGCTGGACCTCCTCCACCATGAGCTTCTCGTAGTTGAAGCTCTTGGTGCAGAGCAGGGCGACGGTCAGGGCGACCGCGTCGACCTGGGAGGCGCCCCAGGTCCAGGGGCGAGCCTGCATGGCCCGGATCGCCTCGACCTCGCAGGGGGTGCCGACCACGGCGATGCGGGGCTGGGGCGGGAGGTCATGGCCGGAGAGGTCGAGGGCGGCGAGGGCCAGGGTCTGGTTGTAGAAGCTGCCGGCACACTCGATCACCTGCTCCGGGGTTCTGGCCAGGAACGGCTCGGCCTTCCAGGGCTCGGTGGGGCTCTCGCGAGCGACCAGGGCGCCGTCCAGGTCGCCGGCCTCCAGCAGCGCGATCAGCAGGGCGCTGACCACCCCGCCGTCCTGGGCGCCGGGCAGCCGCGGCCGCACCCTGGCGGAATAGGTCTCACTGACCCGTCCGAGTCCCGGGCCGGCCCCGGCGGCGCCGGTGATCTTCCACGCCGCCCCGTCCGACCCGGCCACCGGCAGCGACCAGGTGGCCTCGTGGCGCAGGCCGCCGCGGGGGCAGAAGTCCCAGCACAGCGAGCAGCCGGTGCACATCTTGACCAGCTTGGGCAGCCCGTCGGCACCGATCCCGATGGAGTCGCTGGGGCAGGCGGCGATGCAGGCCCCGCACTGGACGCAGCGGTCGGCGTCGATGACGGCCTGCTCGAGCTCCCAGAACCACAGCTTGCCGGGGGCCTCCTCGATGTCGTTCATCTCGTCGCGGATCTTGTATCCGGCCATGTCAGGGCCGCCTTCCTTGCAGGGTGGCTCGCAGCTCGGCGTTGGGCAGGCGCCGCGCCCACTGGCGGAACGCCTCGCCGTCGCGCCGTTCGGCGCGGTAGCGGGTGAGGAGGCCGGCCAGGGCCTCGGGCACCTCGTCGACCGGCTTGGCGCCCTCGACCCAGTCGACGAAGGCGGCGTCGGTGCCGAGGCTGCCGCCGAGCCCGATGTCGACCGCCTCCAGGATCTGGTCGCCCCGGTGGGCGGTCTCGCCTCGGAAGCCGATGTCGGCGATCTGGGGCTGGGCGCAGGAGGCCGGGCAGCCGGAGAAGTGCATCCGCACGATGCCGTCCCCGGCCTCGTCGGGCCCGAGCTGTCGGTCCAGCTCGCGGGCCCAGGTGGCCGCGGTGGCCTTGGTCTCCACGAGCGCGAAGCGGCAGAACTCGTTGCCGGTGCAGGCCACCACCCCCCGCTCGAACGCGCCCGGGCTGGGCGAGTGGGTGGCCAGCAGCGGCTCGGCCAGCAGCGCGTCGATCCGCTCGGTGGGCACGCCGGTGAGGATCAGGTTCTGGTCGGTGGCCAGCCGCAGCCCGCCGTCGCCGTACTCATCGGCCAGGCGGGCCGCCTCGGCCAGGTTCTGTCCCGACATGCGGCCGACGGTGACGTTGAGGCCGACATAGTGCAGGCCGGGCTGGCGCTGGTTGTGGACCCCAACGTGGTCGCCGCGGTAGCGGCGGGTCAGGGCCTCACCGGCCGCCTCCAGGGGGAACGCGGCCCGCGCGGCCAGCTCGTGCCGGAACCGTTCGGGGCCCAGCTCCTGGACCAGGTAGCGCATCCGCGCCAGCCCCCGGTTCTCGCGGTTGCCGAGCTCGCCGAACAGCTGGGCGATGGCCCGGAACAGCTCGACCACCCGGTCGGGGTCGGGGGGGACGAACACGTCGATGTCGGAGGCCATCCGCGGCCCGTCCGAGAGGCCGCCGCCGACCAGCACGTTGAAGCCGACCGTGCCGTCCTCCAGCCGGGCCGGCCACAGCCCGATGTCGTTGATCTCGGCCTGGGCGCAGTCCTCGCGGCAGCCGGTGACGCTCAGCTTGAACTTGCGGGGCAGGTTGGCGTACTCGCGGTTGCCGGTGAAGAAGTCGGAGACCGCCTGGGCGACCGGGTGGGCGTCCAGGACCTCGTCGGCGTCCAGCCCCGACACCGGGCAGCAGAGGACGTTGCGGGCCGAGTCGCCACAGGCCTGCACGGTGGTCATGCCCACCGCCTCCAGCCGGCCCCAGATCTCGGGGACGGCGCCGATCCGGACCCAGTGGAGCTGGATGTCCTGGCGGGTGGTGATGTCGAGGTAGGCGTCGCCGAACACCGGGTTGGGGGCCGGGCCGCGGGCGAAGGTGTCGGCGATCTCGCCGATGACCCGCGCCTGGGCGGCGTCCAGGCGCCCGCCGGGGACCTTGATGCGGAGCATGAAGGCGTCGCCGCCCTGGCGCTGGGGGTACAGGCCCACCCATTTCAGGCGCTCGACCTCGCCGGGGACGGTCTTGATGGCCTCGGGGCCTTCCTTGGCGTAGCGGTCCACGACCGCGTCGCGGACGTCCAGAGGATGGCGCTCGAGCTTCCACTGCTCGACCTGGTTGAGCTCGTTGACCTGGCGGAGGTAGCGCATCGTCAACCCCCTCGCGCCCGGTAGCCGTCGGCGAGGAGGCGGGCGACCTCGGGACGGGAGAACTGGGACGGGGGCAGCTCGCCGCGGCCGAGTAGCTCGCGCACGGCCGTGCCCGACAGGTGGACCCGGGTCGAGGGAGGGTGGGGGCAGGTCCGGCTGGTCGCCATGGTCTCGCAGCGGCGGCAGAAGAAGGCGTGCTCGTACCGGAGCGGGGTGATGCCGAGCTCGCCGGGGTCGTAGGCGTCGAACGCCTCCTGGGCGGCGTAGGTGCCGTACCAGCTGCCGACACCGGCGTGGTCGCGGCCGACGATGAAGTGGGTGCAGCCGTAGTTCTTGCGGACCAGGGCGTGGAACACCGCCTCGCGCGGCCCGGCGTAGCGCATCGCCGCCGGGAACGCGCTCAGCAGCACCCGCCCGGGCGGGTAGTAGTCCCCCAGCAGGACCCGGTAGCAGGCCATCCGCAGCGCGGCGGGCACGTCGTCGTCCTTGGTCTCCCCGACCAGCGGGTGCAGCAGCAGCCCGTCGACCTGCTCCAGGGCCACCTTGTGCAGGTACTCATGGGCCCGGTGGACCGGGTTGCGGGTCTGGAAGCCGGCCATGCTCCGCCAGCCCTTGGCGACTGCATCGGCCCTGACCTGGGCCGGGGTGAGCCGCGGGCCCAGCTCCGCCGGGGTCGCGGGCAGCCGCAGGACCTGCACCGCCCCTCCGACCAGCGGGCCGCGGCGGGCCAGGGTCGCCGCCACCCCCGGGTGGGTCGGGTCGTCGGTCTCGAACACCAGCTTGGCCTCGGTCGCCGGGTCCGGGTCGTGGACCTCCTCGACGTCGACCACCGCCAGCACCGTTCCGGCCTGGTCGGTCAGGGCGAGGCGGTCCGGGCCGGAGGCCAGCACCTCGGCGGGGACACCGAGCACCACCGGCAGCGTCCACACCGTCCCGTCGGCCAGCCGTCCCTGCTCGACCACCCCGGTGTAGTCGGCCGCGCCGAGGAACCCGGCCAGGGGCGAGAACGCCCCGACGGCCAGGCACTCCAGGTCGGCCAGGGCGCGACCGTCCAGGGCGACGGCCGGCAGCCGGGCCGCCTGGGCGGCCAGGGCGTCGGCCCGGTCCGCGGGGACCAGCAGCTCAGCCAGGCGCCCGCCGTG
>DATENJ010000614.1:0-4006 GCA_035275125.1 Actinomycetes bacterium
CGAGTTCGCCGCCGGGGTGGCCCTCGGCGCCGCCGCCGCCCTCCTCGGCGCCCTTGTCGGCGGCTACCTGGCCCGCCGGGCCCGGCGGCCCTGAGGCCCCATGCCCGGGAATCCTGGGGTGGGGCGCCGGATCCGGGTCGGGGTCGACACCGGCGGCACCTTCACCGACGTGGTCGCCTTCGACGAGGACACCGGCGAGCTGGCCGCCGTCAAGACCCCCTCGACCCCGGCCGACCCGGCCGAGGGGTTCCTGGACGGGGTGGCCAAGGTCCTGGCCGTCCTCGGCGTGGGTGCCGAGGCCGTCACCGCCGTCTGCCATGGCACCACCGTGGCCACCAACCAGCTCCTGGAGGGCAACCTCGGCCGCCTCGGCTTCGTCACCACCGAGGGCTTCGGGGCCCTGCTGGAGATCGCCCGCCAGAGCGTCCCCGACGGCTACGGCAACAGCTACTTCTGGGTCAAGCCGCCCCGGATCGTCCCCGCCGACCTGGTCAGGACCGTCGGCGGCCGCCTCGACCACAGCGGCGCCGAGCTGCGCCCCTTTGACGAGGCCCAGGCCCGGGCGGCCGCCCGCTTCCTCCGCGACCGGGAGGTGGCCGCCGTCGGGGTCTGCTTCCTGCACGCCTACGCCAACCCGGCCCACGAACGACGGATGCGCGAGGTCCTGGCCGAGGAGCATCCGGAGGCCGCGGTCTCGCTGTCCAGCGAGGTCCTGCGCGAGTACCGCGAGTACGAGCGGGCCATGACCACCCTGGTCGACGCGGCCGTCAAGCCGCGGGTCGGCCGCTATGTGGCCACCATCGCCCGCCGCCTCCAGGAGCTGGCCCGACCCACCGGGCCGCCCGCTCCCGGCTCCCCGGGCTCCGGCCAGGCCCGGCCGGTGCCGTTCTATGTGATGAAGTCCAACGGCGGGGTGCTGTCGGCGGCCGAGGTCGTCCACCAGCCGGTCTCGACCGTGCTGTCCGGCCCGGCGGCCGGGGCCCTCGGGGCGGCGATGGTGACGAGGGCGGCCGGGTTCGAGCGGGTGCTGACCCTCGACGGCGGCGGCACCTCGACCGACGTCAGCGTGGTCCTCGGCGGCGAGCCGACCATGACCACCGAGGGCAGCGTCGGCGGCTACCCGTCCAAGATCCCCATGATCGACGTGGTCACCGTTGGCGCGGGCGGCGGGTCGGTGGCCTGGCTGTCCCGCGAGGGCGGCCTCAAGGTCGGCCCGCGCTCGGCCGGGGCCGACCCGGGCCCGATGTGCTACGGCCGCGGGGGCACCGAGCCGACGGTGACCGACGCCAATCTGGTCCTCGGGCGGATCCCGCCCCAGCTCCTCGGCGGCGAGGTCCCCCTCGACCCGGCGGCCGCCGCGGCCGGGCTGGAGGCGCTGGGGTCCAAGCTCGGCATGGACCTGGCGTCGGTGGCGGCCGGCGTGCTGGAGATCTCGGCCTGGAACCAGGCCAACGCCCTACGCCAGGTCACCGTCCAGCGGGGCCTGGACGTCCGCGACTTCGTCCTGGCCACCTTCGGCGGGTCGGGGTCGCTGGCCGTCTGCCGCCTGCTCGAGCTGCTCGGCCTGCCCGCCGCCGTGGTCCCTCGCGACCCGGGCAACCTGTCGGCCCTCGGGCTGCTGACCGTCGACGTCAAGAACGACGAGGTCCAGACCGCGGTCGCCCGCCACGCCGAGCTCGACCCGGCGACCGTCGCCGCCACCCTCGCCGCCCTCCAGGAACGGGCCGCCCGTTCCCTCGACGCCGAGGGCTTCCCCCGCCCCGCCCACCGCTACCTGCGCTCGGCCGACCTGCGCTACTTCGGCCAGGCCTTCGAGGTCCGGGTCCCGGTCCCCGACGGCCCCGTCGACACCGCCGTCGCCGAGGCCACCGTTGCCGCCTTCCACGACGCCCACCAGCGCCTCTACGGCTACGCCTTCCGCGACGACCCCACCCAGCAGGTCGAGTGGGTCAACCTCCGCATCACCGGCATCGGCCCCATCCGCCGCCCAACCCTCCGCCCCCTGCGGCCCGGGTCCCAGGCCGGGCCCATGAGCTCCCGGCCCGCCTGCTTCGACCCCGTCCATGGATTTGTCGACACAGCGATCTATCGACGGGACGACCTGGGCCCCGGCGACCGGGTCGAGGGGCCGGCGGTGGTGGAGGAGTACGGGGCCACCGTCCCGCTCCAGCCGGGGTTCGGGGTCGAGGTCGACCGGTTCGGCAACCTGGTCGTGATCCCGGAGGGGTCCGGGGAACCCCGAGGGGTGCCCCGGTGAATCGGGAGGGGTCCGGGGAACCCCCGAGAGGTGCCCTATGAACGGGCCCGACCCGGTCACGCTGGAGATCGTCGAGGGGACGCTGGCCTCGATCGAGCGGGAGGTGGAGACGGCGATCGGGCGGACGGCCAGGTCGCCGATGATCCGGGACGCCCACGACTTCCGGGCGGGGATCCACGACGCCCGGCTGCGCAAGCTCACCGGGCGGTCGTACTCGGCCCTGGTCCACCCGGTGGCCCGGGACTTCCCGCTGGAGACGATGCGGCCCGGGGACGTGTTCTTCCACAACGACGTCTACCTGTCCGAGGGCGGGATCGGCCACCTGCCCGACCTGTGCGTGACCGTCCCGGTGTTCTCAGCCGGCCGGGTGGTGGCGTTCGTGCAGGCCTTCGGGCACCACGACGACATCGGCGGGGCCGTGCCCGGGTCGATGCCGTCCCACGCCACCAGCGTGTTCGAGGAGGGGCTGATGGTGCCGCCGATCCGGCTGTGGGACGCCGGCATCCCCAACCGGGCCGCCCTCACCATCATGACCCGCAACTCGCGCATGCCCGACTCGCTGGCCGCCGACCTGGACGCCGAGTGCTCGGCCTGCCTGATGGGCGCCCGCCGCCTGGCCGAGCTGTTCGAGCGCTACGGCGTGGCCACCGTCGAGGCCTGCTTCGACGCCATCGTCGACAACACCACCGAGGCGTTCCGCCGCGAGCTCCTGGCCCGCATCCCCGACGGCACCTGGACCTGGGAGGACTACGCCGAGCACGACGGCGTCGACCCGCCCCGCCTCCACGCCCAGCGCATCACGCTGACCAAGACCTCAGCCGACGGCGGCCGCCTGGTGCTCGACTTCACCGGCACCTCACCCCAGGCACGTGGCCCGATCAACCACTGCGGCGACTACGCCGACGGCAACTTCCTCAAGAAGTGGCTGGCCCCGATCCTGCGCAACCTGGCCGAGACACCGGAGCGGGCGGCCGAGCTGGACGTCAACGAGGGCGTCGTGCCCCTGCTGGAGCTGCGCTTTCCGCCCAAGGGGACGCTGCTCACCCCGGTGTTCCCGGCCCCGACCAACGCCCGCACCTTCGTCATCCTGCGCCTGCTCGGGGTCCTGGCCGGGGTGCTGGCCAAGGCGACCGGCGGCGCCATGCCGGCCGACCAGGAGACGATCCGCTACACCGGCGTCTACGGCGACGACGCCGACGGCCGGCCCTACCTGATGCGCGAGGTGCTGGGCGGCGGGTCGGGCGGCCGCCCGTACGCCGACGGCGAGGACACCGTCCACGTGGTCCCCGACTCGCGAAACATCCCGGTCGAGTTCGCCGAGTCGCGCTGGCCGTTCCTGGTCGAGCGCCTCGGGCTGGCCGTCGACTCGGGCGGCCCGGGCCGTCACCGCGGCGGGCTCGGCTACGAGAAGCACATCCGCATGCTCCGCGACGCCCACTTCATGTCGATCGCCGACCGCTCCCGGCTGGCCTGCTGGGGGGTCGCCGGCGGCCGCGCCGGCCGGCCGTTCGAGGTGGTGATCGACCCCGGCGGCCCGGCCGAGCGGACCGTCGACGCCCTGGCCGACGCCGAGCCGGTCCGGGCCGGCGAGGTCATCCGCATCCGCACCACCGGCGGTGGCGGCTGGGGCGACCCTCTCGACCGCCCTTACGACGAGGTCGTGCGCGACGTGGCCTGGAGCAAGGTCAGCCTGACCGGCGCCCGCGACGACTACGGCGTGGTCGTGGCCGGCACCGCCGACGAGCCGGA
>DATENJ010000615.1:0-3868 GCA_035275125.1 Actinomycetes bacterium
TCGACCGCCGGGTCGACGGTGTGGGCGGTCTTGTGGCCGTAGGCCATGGCCACCAGGTCGCCGACGGCCACGGCGTCGCTGCTGGTCTCGCTGACCCGCCCGACCTCCATGTAGCCGGGGGCGCGGACCGGGAAGCCGGTCGTCGGCCGGTCGCGGCGGAACACCCCCAGCCGCTCGTCCCAGGCGGCGTGCAGGTAGGGGTTGGTGCCCTTGAAGTAGGTCAGCTCTGTCCCGGCCGACAGCCCGGTGTAGAGCGTCTCCAGGCGGAACTGGCCACCGGCCGGGGCCGGCTCGTCCTCGTCGACCAGCCGGGCCACCCCGGGCTCCTCGATCACGAGCAGCCGCACCGGCCGCCGGTCAGCCACCCTCGGCTCCCGTGGAGACCGGCAGCGGCCGGCCCTCGTCGGCCGAGCGGGTGATGGCACAGGCCAGCAGGTGGGTCCGGTAGGCCTCCGGCCAGGGCACCCGGATCCGGTTCACGCCCCCCCGGACCGCGGCCACGAAGTCCCGGTCGGGCCGGGGCCGGGCGGAGCCGTCGGCCGTCCAGGCGTCACGACGGCCGTCCAGCTCGACCAGCAGCTCGGTCTCCGACAGCTCCAGCGACAGCCCGTCCGCGACCACCTGCACCCCGGCCCGCTGGAGCCGGGGAAGCAGGCAGGTCGACGCCACCGTCCCGACCGCCCCCGAGGCGAACCGCAGGCTGGCCACCGACACGTCGTGGATGTCGGCGGCCGCGGTCGCTCCGGCGGCGAAGGCGTGGACCTCGACCACGTCGCCGGCCAGGCCTCTGGCGGTGTCGAGGGCGTGGGTGGTCTGCTCGATGGTCTGGCCGCCCGAGCGGTCGCGGCGCAGCCACCAGGGGGGTGGTGGGACCTTGTCCAGCCAGAAGCACTGGACCAGGCGGGCCGGGCGGTCGGCCAGGAGGGCGGCCGCCCGGTCGTAGATGTCCAGCCAGCGCCAGTGGTAGCCGGTGCAGGTGACCAGGTCCCGGCCGGCCAGGCGGGCCGCGATGGCCGTGGCCGTCTGCTGGTCGATCGCGACCGGCTTCTCGACGAACATGGGCAGCCCGGCGTCGATCACGGCCAGCTCGGGGCCGCCGTGGGCGAACGGCGGGACGCAGATGTAGACGGCGTCAAGGCGCTCGGCGGCCAGCAGCTCCATGTGGTCGGGGTAGGCGGGCGCCCCGGCCTCGGCGGCCAGCTCCTTGGCCCGCTCCAGTGCCGGGTCGGCGACCGCGGCCACCTCGACCCCGTCCATGGCCAGCAGGGTCCGCAGGTGGCGGGCGGCGACCGCGCCCGCCCCGACCATCCCGACCCGCACCGTCGACAACATCCCAGCAGGATAGGGCCAACCGGACGGACCGGCAGGGCCCCGGCCAACACCGGGGTCCTCTGATAGCCTCCTGTCGCCGTTTGGACCACTTCAGCGCGCTTCCCGGGGGACCGCCATGGCCGATATCGACGCCTTCGTGCAGGCCGAGGCGGCCGCGCTCATTGGCGAGCTGTCCGAGTGGTGCGCCATCCCCTCGATCTCCAGCGACCCCGAACGCGCCGGCGACGTCCGCCACTCGGCCGAGCACCTGGCCGGGCTGATGGAGGCGGCCGGGCTCGACACCGAGGTCCTGGCGGCCGACGACGGCCAGCCGGCCGTGTACGGCGAGTGGCTGGGGGCCGGGGCCGAGGCGCCGACGGTCACCGTGTACGGCCACCACGACGTCCAGCCGGCCGACCCGCTGGAGGAGTGGACCACCCCGCCGTTCGAACCGACCGTGCGCGACGGCTACCTGCACGCCCGCGGCGCCTCCGACGACAAGGGCCAGATCCACTTCCAGGTCTCGGCCATCCGGCACCTGCTGGCCGCCGACGGGCGCCTGCCGGTGAACGTCAAGTTCTTCGTCGAGGGGGAGGAGGAGTCGGGGTCGCCGACGATCGACGCGTTCCTCGGCGAGCACGCCGACCGGCTGGCCTGCGACCTGATCTGTGTCTCCGACACCGGGATGGTCGCCGAGGACGTGCCGTCGCTGGTCACGGCCATGCGTGGGCTCGTCTACTTCCAGGTCGACCTGCGCACCGCCCCGGCCGACCTGCACTCGGGCTCGTTCGGGGGCGCCGTCCCCAACGCCCTGGCCGAGCTGGTGGCGCTGCTGGCCGGGCTCAAGGACGAGACCGGGCGCATCGTCATCCCGGGCTGGTACGACGACGTGGTCGAGCTGACCGCCGAGGAGCGGGCCAACATCGCCGCCGTGCCGTTCGACCCCGACCACCTCATGGCCGTGACCGGGGTCGGCGCGCTGCCCGGCGAGGGCGGCTACACGCCCCTTGAGCGGATGTCGGGCCGCCCCACCGCCGACATCAACGGCATCTGGGGCGGGTTCAGCGGGGCCGGCACCAAGACCATCATCCCCGCCACCGCCCATGCCAAGGTGTCGTTCCGGCTCGTCGCCGACCAGGAGCCGGCCCGGCTGGAGCCGCTGTTCGAACGCTGGGTGCGCGACCGGGTGCCCGGCCACGTCGAGGTCTCGGTCCGCTCCTTCGGCGGGGTCAAGCCAGCCCTCACCCCGCTCGACCACCCAGGCAACCGCGCCGCCGCCAAGGCCGTGGCCCGGGCGTTCGGCAAGGACCCGCTGTTCTACCGCGAGGGCGGCTCTGGCCCCGAACGGGCCCTGTCCGACGCCCTCGGCGCGGCCTGCGTCTACCTCGGGGTCATGCTCCCCACCGACCGGATCCACGCCCCCAACGAGCGCCTGCTCCTGGCCAACTACTACCGGGGGGTGCGGGCGGCCGCCTACGCCTTCGAGGAGTTCGCCCGGCCGGAGGTGGCGGCGGCCCTGCGCGCCCAGGCCGGCTAGCGCCCATGGAGCCGGGACTCGCCCGCGACGCCCTCACCCTCCTCCTCGGCTTCACCACCGGGGTCCTCAGCGCCCTGTTCGGGGTCGGCGGCGCCATCGTCAGCAACCCCGGCCTCCGCGCTCTCGGCGCCGCCCCCCTGGTCGCCGTGGGCACCACCCTGCCCTCCATCCTCCCCGGCGCCATCTCCGGCACCCTGCGCTACCGCCGCGAAGGCCTGATCAACTGGCGGCTCATCGTCCCGGCCGCCGCCTCCGGCCTCCTCGCCGTGGTCGCCGGCTCGCTGCTCTCGCACGCCGTTCCCGGCGGCGGGCACCTGCTCCTGCTCCTGATCGCCGTCCTGCTCGCCTTCACCGCCTGGCGCACCGCGGTCGTCCCCTCTGACACCCCGGCCGCCGACGCCGAGGACGTCCCGCCGGCGGCTCCTGAGGGGCGGACGCGGTGGGTCGCCGCCGGGATCGGGGTGGTCGCGGGGCTGCTGTCGGGGCTGCTGGGCATCGGTGGGGGCGTGATCATGGTGCCGGCGTTCACCGAGCTGCTCGGGCTGTCGCTCAAGTCGGCGATCGCGACCTCGCTGGTCTGCGTGGGGATCTTCGGGGTGCCGGCGACCATCACCCACGCCTTCCTCGGCGACATCGACTGGCGCCTGGCCGTGCTGCTGACCATCGGCGTGGTCCCGGGGGCCCAGATCGGGGCGTCGCTCACCATCCGCACCGCCGAGCGCCGCCTGCGCCTGGCCGTCGGCATCTTCCTGGGCCTGGTCGCCCTCGTCTACTTCGTCACCGAGACCCGGGCCCTGCTCGCCCTCTGAACCGGCCGGCGCCGCCTGCCGGCGTGGTCAGCGGCCGCCGAGGAGGCGCAGGTTCCGCTGCTCGGCCCGGCGGGCCAGGCGGAGCTGGCGGCGGCCGAGCAGGAGAATGACGCTGAACAGCAGGACGCCGACGCCGACGCCGGCGGCCAGGGCGGCCGGGTGGACGCCGGTGCTGATGGTGGCCGGGAGGGCGACCAGGACCAGCCAGACC
>DATENJ010000616.1:0-3871 GCA_035275125.1 Actinomycetes bacterium
CGTGTTCACGCTGGGGCTCGCATGTCGGAGGCGATCAGGGCTTGGGGCGGCCCTTGGCCAGGTAGTCGACCGAGACCGCAAGCAGGATCAGCGCGCCGATGGCCACCTGCTGCCAGAAGGCCGAGACGTTCAGCAGCACCAGGCCGTTACGGATCGAGGCGATCAGCAGCACCCCGAGCACGGTCCCGGTGACCCGCCCGACCCCGCCGAGCAGCGAGGTCCCCCCGATCACCACGGCCGCGATCGCGTCGAGCAGCAGGTCGGCGCCGACCGTGCCCGACCCGGCGTTGAGCCGGGCCGCCAGGATCAGGCCGCCGACCGAGGCGAGCACGGCGCTCAGGACGAGCACGGCCATCTTGACCCCTGGGACGTCGACCCCGGACAGGCGGGCCGCCTCCGGGTTTCCTCCGACGGCGTAGACGTTCAGCCCGAAGCGGGTGCGCGACAGCGCGAAGTGCAGGGCGGCGAGGATCAGGGCGGCGAGCACGACCGGGACGGGCACGATCCAGAGCTCGCCCTGGCCGAGCCATGCGATCGCGTCCGGCAGGCCGTAGATCGGCTTGCCCTGGGTGATCAGCAGCGCCACGCCCCTGGCGATCCCGAGCATGGCCAGCGTGGCGACGAAGGACGGCATGCCCAGCCGGGTGGTGAACCAGCCGTTGATCACGCCGACGACCGCCCCGGCGGCGATCGCCCCGAGCAGGACGAGCGGCCATGGGGCGCCGAAGTTGACCGACAGGAGGGCGGCCAGCGACCCGACCAGGGCCACCACCGAACCGACCGACAGGTCGATCTCGGCCGCGATCAACGTGAGCGTCATCCCTCCGGCGATCAGCGCCAGCGGCGCGGCGTTGAGAAGGACGTTGACGGCGTTGTCGAACGTCAGGAAGTGCGGTGACGCGATCGTCAGGGCGATCCACAGCAGGACCAGCGGGATGAGGGTGCTCAGGGTGGATTGCCGCTGCCGGAGCCGCCGCAGCCAGACGACGAGGCGGCGGCCCTCGCCGCCGTGGGCCGCCTGCTCGGAGGGTTGGGTCGCCGTCACGAGGCGGCCTCGGCGGCCGCATGGCGCATGAGTGAGCCCTCGGTCGCCTGCGGCCCGGCGACCTCGGCGGCGACTCTCCCCCGCCGCAGGACGTAGATCCTGTCGCACGTCTCGACCACTTCCTGCACCTCCGAGGAGAGCACGAGGATGCCAACCCCGTTGTCGGCCAGCTCGGCGATGGCGCGGTACAGCTCGGCCTTGCTGCCGACGTCCACCCCGCGGGTGGGCTCGTCCAGAATCATCACGACCGGCCTGGTCGCCAGGCATTTGGACAGTACGACCTTCTGCTGGTTGCCGCCGGACAGGCCGAGGACGAGCTGTTCGGGGTCGCGGGCGCGGATATTGAACCGGCTGATGTACTGCCTGGCCACCTCGGCCGCGCGCCGCCCGGAGATGACCTGGCGCATCCGCAGGAGCGTCCCCGCCACCCGGTCGCAGTTGGCGATGCCGAGGGCCAGGTTGTCGGCCACCGAGAGCAGCAGCACCAGGCCCTGGGTCTTGCGGTCCTCGGGAACGAGGGCCACGCCGTGCTCGATGCCGTCGGCAGGCGACCCGGCCGACGGCTCCCGGCCGGCGACCCGGACCGTTCCCGCGTCGACGGGGTCGGCGCCGAACACGGCCCTGGCGAGCTCGGTCTTGCCCGCCCCGACCAGACCGGTCACCCCGACGATCTCGCCGGCGTGGACGTCGAGGTCGATGTCGCGCAGCTCCTCGCCGCGGCGCAGGCCGCGCACCTCGAGCACCTTGGGGCCGAGCTGGCGGGCGCGCCGCTGCGGGTACATCTCCTCCAGTCGCCTGGCCAGCATCAGCTCGATGATCCCCTCCAGCCGGGCCTCGGCGGTCGGCATCGACGCGACCACCCGGCCGTCGCGCAGCACCGTCACCCGGTCGGAGATCTCGAGCACCTCGTCCAGCCGGTGGGAGACGTACACGATGCCGACGCCGCGCCCGCGCAGCGACCGCAGCCTGGCGAACAGCTCGTCGCGCTCGGAGGGGGTGAGGGCGGCGGTCGGCTCGTCGAGGATGAACAGGCGCATGTCCTGGCTGAGCCCGCGGGCGATCAGGATGAGCTGGGCGGCGGACAGCCCGAGCGACCCGGCGCGGGCCCGCGGGTCGATCCGGTCGGCGTTGACCAGTGCCAGGGCGGCCCTGGCCTCGCGGTACAACGCCTCGCGGTCGACCATGCGCAGCCCGCGCCGCCAGCCGCCGACCGTGGGCGGCCTGGCCAGGAGCATGTTGCTGGCCACGTCCAGCTCGGGGACGAGGGTCAGCTCCTGGTGGATGGTGGTGATGCCGTGGCGCTCGGCGTCGCCGCGGTGCTCGAAGCCGACCGGCTCGCCGTTGACCGAGATGGTGCCCGCGTCGGGTTGGTGGAGGCCGGAGAGCACCTTGACCAGGGTGCTCTTGCCGGCCCCGTTCTCGCCGACCAGCGCGTGGACCTCGCCGACCCGCACCTCGAAGTCGACACCACTGAGTGCCGTGACCCCGGGGAACGACTTGGTGATCCCCTCGGCACGCAACAGCGGAACCCGATCGTCGCCCATCAACCTGTCCCGTGTCGTGCGGCCGACCACCTGGGTGGTCGGCCGCCGCGGTGCCAGCGAACCTAGCAGTTCCCGCCGGCCGCCTGCTCCACACGCTGCTTCAAGGTCGGATCGACGTCGGTCTTGGTCCCGTCGGCGATCACCTTCATGTCGTTGGTGGACAGCGCCAGGATCGGCGGAGCGATCGTCTTGGGGACCGTCTCGTTGTTGGACACCTTGACCGCGTTGGTCACGAACTCCTGGCCGAACTGGGGGATAGGCAGGATCCCGTCGGCCGCGAAGTCACCCTTGAGGGTGGCCTCGATCCCGATGCAGGTGCCGTTGTAGCCGATGACGACGACCTTGCCGACCTTGCCGGCGGCCTTGAGGGCCTGCAGCGCACCAAAGGCCATCTCGTCGTTGTTGGCGAAGATGGCCGCCAGGTCCGGGTTGGCGGTGAGCATGTCGGTGGCGACCCGCAGGGCCTGGTCACGCTGCCAGTCGGCGGTCGACTCGGCAACCACCTTGAGGTCGGGCTTGGAGGCGATGCCCTTCTTGAACCCGGAGGTGCGGTAGTCGGCGGCGAAGTTGCCAGGTGTGCCGGTGATGATCGCCACCTTGCCCGCGTCGAGCTCGGTGGTCAGCCACTGGCCGAGCAGCTCGCCGCCCTTGCGCTCGTCGCCGGAGATGAAGCTCACGGCGTAGCCGCTGTCGACCGCCCCCGGGACGTCGTCGATGAGGTTGAAGAACTTCACTCCCTGGTCGCTGTACTGCTTCTGGAAGGCGAGGATCGCATTCCCCTCCCAGGGGTGGATCCCGATGATCTTGATGCCCTGGGCGATCATCGTCTGGGCCTTGGAGATCTGCTCCTCGACGTTGGCCGACTCCTGGACCGACAGCTCGACGTTCGGGTTCTTCTTGGCCTCGGCCTCCATGGCATCGACCATCTGCTTCACGGCGGGGTTGGAGAAGTTGCCGGTGACCGCCCCGATCCGGATCTTCTCGGCCCCGCCGGCGCCCTCATCGTCGCCGCCGCGGTTGCAGCCGGCCGCGACCAGGACAATCCCCACCAGCAGCACGAATCCCAAGCGCGCCCGAGCGTGACCCATTTGGACCTCCCGCGGCTCTGTATGTGGCCTGTCCACGTACGGAACCATAGGCTGCACCCAGGCACAAGTCAACGGTGGCGAAGCCGGCCGACAGCGACAGTTCGCTGCGGCCGACGCGGCGGCGAACTACCCTGGTCCCGCCATGACCACCGTCGAGTTGGCCTACGGCCGGACCGGGCTGACCGTTGACCTTC
>DATENJ010000617.1:0-26228 GCA_035275125.1 Actinomycetes bacterium
CGCCAGCCTGCCGGTCTTCCGCGTCAAGGGCGAGGTCACCGCGGACACGGTCGAACGACGCCTCGACACCGACTCCCGGGCCAAGGCCGCCCTCGACAGCGCCGCCTCCAGCACCCCCCAGGCCGCGACCGGCCAGGGCGAAGGCGCCTTCAGCCCCGATGCCGGAGGCGCGTCGGCCAGAGCCCCATCGGCCGACGCCCCCCAGCTCCAGTCCTGCCTCCCGGCCGCGACCGCCGCCGCCGACCCGGCCACCCGGCCCCTCGCCCCCGCCTTCTTCATCGAAGGCACCTACAAGGGTCGCCCAGCCACCATCCTGGTCACCACCAGCACCCCCCACCCCAACCGAGTCGACCTCTGGGTGTTCCCCCGCAACAGCTGCACGTCCCCCCTCGTCGCCACCGAACGGGTCCGCTAACAACCAGGCCCCATCGCCCCGCGAGGCGGCCCGAGACCGGTGGGTCCGGGAGGCGGCCGGAGGCTGGCGGCCCCGCGAGGCGGCCCGAGACCGGTGGGTCCGGGAGGCGCTACCAGGCGCCGCTGGCTCGGGCGAACGCGACCCCGCCGCTGATGACGTAGGCGAGGAGGAGCCTGGTCGCGAACGGGTTGCCGCCCAGCACCAGGACCAGGCCGCCGAGGCCGACCAGGACCGCGAGCGCGGCCGCCACCCCGAGCCAGGTGTGGGTCCGGCGTCGCGCCGCCCAGCGCACGGTCGCGCCGACCACGAACCCGTGGGCGAACGCCAGCAGCAGCCCCGCGAACGGCACCGCCACCAGCAGCACTCCCCCAACGGCCGCCACCGCCACCCCGGCCCCGAACGCCCGCCCAAGCAGCTGCGGCTCCGGGTTACCCTTGGCCCGGCCGCTCTGCTTGGCACAGCTCGGGCACTTCTGCCCCACCGCGGTCGTCACCATGCACCGAGTGCAGATCGGATCCCCACAGTTGGAGCACGTCAGCCGAGTCTCGACCTTGGGATGGTTCACACAGGTCGGAGCCAAGTTCGTCTGATCGGCCGTCATGCCCTAAGCGTACGAGAACCAAGCCCACAACGTGGCCCCTCCCCCGGGTAGCGTCCTCTCGGGGTACTCCCTCCTCTGAGGTAGCCCCTCCCCTGGGGTAGCCCCTCCCCAGGCGTGGCCCTCCCCAGGCGTGGCCCCTCCCGGCGCGGCCCTCCCCAGGCGTGGCCCTCCCGGCGCGGCCCCTGCCCCGGCACCCGGTGACCCCGGCGTGGCCCCTGCCGGTCGGACCCGCCAGCCCCCCGGTCGGACCCCGTTCTCCCCTCCCGGTCGGGGCGGCCCTCTCCCGGTCGGACCCCCCTCCACTCCCGGTCGGACCGGCCCTTCCCCGGTCGGAACCGGAATAGTCCTGTGGGACAATCTGTTGGATAGCTCGGCTCCCGAAATCGCCGACGTCCGAGGAGGCGCGCGCACCCTGATGGCCACATCCCGCACCAGCACTCCGGTGCTGATCGTCGGCTCCGGCCCGGCCGGACTGACCGCGGCCCTCTACACCGCCCGCGCGAACCTCCAGCCGATCGTCCTGGAAGGGTCGGAGGCAGGCGGGCAGCTCATGCTCACCACCGAGGTCGAGAACTATCCCGGCTTCCCGACCGGGATCCTCGGCCCAGAGCTGATGGGCAAGATGCGCGAGCAGGCCGAGCGCTTCGGCGCCGAGTTCGTCCGCGCCGACGCCACCAAGGTCGAGCTGGCCGGCCCGCCGTTCCGCGCCTGGGTCGAGGACGTCGAGTACACCGGCAAGGCCCTGATCATCTCCACCGGCGCCAAGGCCAAGATGCTCGGGCTGCCCGGCGAGCGCCAGTACCTCGGCCGCGGGGTCTCGACCTGTGCCACCTGTGACGGGTTCTTCTACCGCAACCGCGAGCTGGTGGTGGTCGGGGGCGGCGACTCCGCCCTCGAGGAAGCGACCTTCCTGACCAGGTTCGCGACCAAGGTCACCGTCGTCCATCGGCGTGACCGGCTCCGCGCCTCCAAGGTCATGCAGGACCGGGCCTTCGCCAACCCCAAGATCGGGTTCGAGTGGAACTCGACCATTGCCGACGTGCTCGGCGAGCAGACGGTCACCGGGGTCCGGCTGCGCAACCTCGAGGACGACACCGAGAAGGTCCTTCCTGTGGCCGGGGTGTTCGTGGCCATCGGCCACACGCCCAACACCGAACTGTTCGGAGGCCAGGTCGAGCTGGACGAGGCCGGCTACATCGTGACCCCGAACCCGCCCTCGACCGCGACCAGCGTCGAAGGCGTGTTCGCGGCGGGCGACGTTGTCGACCATACCTACCGGCAGGCGGTGACGGCCGCCGGCACCGGCTGCGCGGCCGCCATTGACGCCGAGCGCTGGCTGGAGGCCCACGGTTACGACTCCGGGGCCACCACCGACAACTGGGAGTGAGCCGGATTGCCGACCGCTCCCAGTGGGCAGGAATACGTAGGAGCCAGCGGTCGTTGGACCGTGGCCGGGGGAATCATCCGTTCGAGGAGGTGGAGGTGCATAGGGGCTGAGGCCCCGACCGCACCGACGATATGACGAAAGCCGCAGCCGTGACCGACGCCACGTTCGACAGCGATGTGCTCCAGTCGAGCACACCCGTGCTGGTCGACTTCTGGGCCGAATGGTGCGGCCCCTGCAAGATGGTCAGTCCAGTGCTGGAGGAGATCGCCGACGACCACAAGGACAAGGTGACCGTCGTCAAGCTCAACGTCGACGAGAACCCCGAGGTGGCCATGCGCTACGGGGTCATGAGCATCCCGACCCTCGCGCTGTTCATCGGTGGCGTGGAGAAGAAGCGGCTGATCGGCGCCATGCCCAAGCGCAACATCGTCAACGAGCTCTCAGAGTTCATCGGCTGACCCAACCAGCCTGAGCATCTCAGCCAGCGAGCCCGACCCACTGGGTCGGGCTCGTTCCATGTCCGGTGCCCACTCCTCGTGCGATCGGGCGACCCTCAGGTCGGGGGGCGGGAGGTGGGGACGGGCCGCAGGGCTGGCTGCGCCGGGGCCGGGACCCGGAGGGCCTCCCGGGCCGCCTCGCGAGCGTCCTTCCATGTGAGGGCGGTGCGCAGGTCCATCCGCATGAGGGGATAGCGAGGGTGGTCGCGGACGACCTGGAACCCGCTCGCCTCCAGGAACCCGGCCGGGACACGGCAGTCGCGCCGGGTCGGGGCCCGGTCGGCGAACGCCTCCACCGCCCGCACCTTGCGCTTGGTCAGGTCACGGGCCATGGTCTGGAGCAGGACCCGCCCGATCCCCTGGCCCTCGAACCCCGGCAGGACGGCCAGGGTGGCAAGCAGGACGGCATCCCTGCTCACCGGCCGGGCGGCCTGGAACCCGACCTGCTCCAGCAGATGAGTGGGAGCGAACAGCGAGTAGCCGGCCACCTCCCCGTCCACCGAGACGACATGCCCGGCGGGCCCCCACTCCAGCACGACCGAGGACAGCCAGGCCTCCTTCTGGAGCGCCGCGTCCTCCGACCCACGCGGCCGCGCCTTGGCACCCAGCTCCCAGAAGACACAGTGACGGCACGGCTCCGGCACCAGGTCGAGGGTTTCGGGCCCGAGCGGGACCAGCTTGCGTCCCAACTCAGGAAGCCCCTGAGGAGCGCGGCGGGCGGCGGTGGATGATCAGCAACGCCCACAAGAGACCGAGGAAAAGGCCCACGAAAAAACTCCCCCCAAGACGGCGGAGCACTGCAGCAAGGCTCGTAGCACAGGACATATTCGCAGGCCGGACAGCGGCTCGATGCTAGCAGCCCCCCCACTCGACTTGCCAGGCCCATCCGGCAGGGCCAGTGGGGCGGCGGACGGGTTGGCCCAGGGGCGCTCGGTGAGGACAGGTGGCACCGGGCTGGTTGCCAGGGGCTTGGTGACGCAGGTGGTGCCGGCGGGTGGGTTGCCTGGGCGCTTCGTGAGGACAGGCGGGCGCCGGAGCGGGTTGTCTGGGGGCGCTTGATAAGGCTCTCAGGGTGGCGCGCCGGGGCGGGTTGCCTGGGGGCGCTATCCTTCAGGACCATGCGCGCCGATGACCCATTTCGGGACCGCTATGCCCGCGGGACCCGCTCGATGACCGCCTCCGAGATCCGGGCCCTGTTCGCCGTCGCCGCCCGGCCCGAGATCGTCAGCCTGGCCGGCGGCATGCCCTTCACGGCGGCCCTGCCCTTCGACATCGTCGGGGACGTGGTCGAGGAGGTGCTCGCCGACGAGGGCCCCGCCGCCCTCCAGTACGCCGGCGGCCAGGGCGACCCGCGCCTGCGCGAGGTCCTCACCGAGCTGATGCGGCACGAGGGGATCCGAGGGTCCGGCGGCGACGTGGTGGTCACTGAGGGCTCCCAGCAGGCGCTGGACCTCATCTCCCGCATGTTCTGCGACCCGGGCGACGTGATCGTGGCCGAGGGTCCCTCCTACGTCGGCGCGCTGTCCGCGTTCTCGCAGTACCAGGTCGACGTCTGCCACGTGCCACTCGACGACGACGGCCTCGATCCCGACGCGCTCGCAGTAACCCTTGAACGTCTCGAGCGTGACGGGCGCCGGGTCAAGTTCCTCTACACGGTGCCCAACTTCCACAACCCTGCCGGGGTGACGCTGGCCGCCGGTCGCCGGGAGCGGGTCCTCGAGCTCGCCCGGCGGCACAACGTCCTGGTCCTCGAGGACAACCCGTACGGGATGCTGGGGTTCGAGAGCGAACCGCCGGACGCCCTGCGCGCCCTGGACCCCGACAACGTCGTGTATCTCGGGAGCCTGTCGAAGGTCTTCTGCCCCGGCCTGCGCATCGGCTGGGCGCTGGTGCCCCCGGCCCTGCGGGAGCGGATGGTACTGGTCAAGGAGGCGGCCGACCTCTGCTCCTCCAGCCTTACCCAGGCGGTCGCCTACCGGTGGTTCGCGAACTACCCGTGGCGGGAGACGCTCAAGGGCCTCCGGGAGATCTACCGCGAGCGGCGCGACGTGATGCTGGACGCCCTCGACGAGGACATGCCCGCCGGGGTGACCTGGACCAAGCCGACGGGCGGCTTCTACGTCTGGGTCCGCCTGCCCGACCACCTGGACGCCCGGGCCATGCTGGCCAAGGCGATCACCGCCCGCGTGGCCTATGTCCCCGGCGGCGCCTTCTACGCCGACGGCCAAGGCGCCTCCTGCCTTCGCCTGTCGTACTGCTTCCCACCCCCCGACCGAATCCACGAGGGCGTCCGCCGCCTCGCTGGAGTCGTCGATGAGGAGCTCGCCCTCGCCCGCGCCCTCGGCGGCCTCCCCGCCGCAGACCCCGAGTCCGACCAGGGCCGCCCCGCCGGCTGGGGCGGAGTGCAATGAGCCTACGCGCAGAAGACCGCAGCCCCTCCGATCAGTTGGGACGAAGCTCCATGCCCTTCCACGCGGGCGAGCCGCGGCGGCCAGCTGACCTGGCCGGAGCATCATGACCTTCGACTGCTCGGTGGCGGTGATCGCCGGCGGCCTGTCATTCGAGCGGGAGGTCTCGCTCCGCTCGGGCCAGCGGGTCGCCGAGGCCCTTCGCGAACGCGGCTACCGGGTCGGCGAGCTCGACGCCGACCACCGGCTGGTTGAGACCCTCGGCTCCGGCGAGTTCGACGTCGCCTTCCTCGCGCTCCATGGCCGGTTTGGGGAAGACGGTACGGTCGCGTCGATTCTCGAGCTTCTCGGGATTCCGTACACGGGGTCGAGCTTTGAAGCCAGCCGCCTCGCCTTCGACAAGCTGGCCGCCAAGTCCGTCCTCCGCCGAGCCGGCCTCTCGGTCCCATCAGCCATCCCCTTGACCGAGGGCGCCCTGCGGGAGCTCGGAGTTGGCTCCCTGCTCGACCGCGCGATGGACGAGCTCGGCCTCCCCCTCGTCGTGAAGCCCAACCGCGGAGGCTCAGCCCTCGGCATCCGCCTGGTCGAGCGCCCCGACCAACTCCCAGCCGCCCTCATGGCCGCATTCGGGTATGACGACACCGTCCTGCTCGAGCAGCGAGTGCACGGAACCGAGCTCGCCCTCTCGGTCGTCGACGGTCTCCCCACTCTCCCCCCCGTCGAGATCCACCCCAAGGAAGGCTGGTACGACTTCGCCGCCCGCTACACCCACGGCGCCGCCGAGTTCCGGGTCCCCGCGAACCTCGACCCAGCCACGACCAACCGCTGCCTCGAAGCCGCCAAGGCCGCCCACCTCGCCCTCGGCTGCCGCGACATCTCC
The DNA here is from genome assembly GCA_035275125.1 of Actinomycetes bacterium. Lineage (GTDB taxonomy): Bacteria > Actinomycetota > CALGFH01 > CALGFH01 > CALGFH01 > CALGFH01. The sequence goes on from DATENJ010000617.1 coordinate 6,189, forward strand.
CGAGTCGACGCGATCTTCGACCCCACCGGCACCTGCCAAATCCTCGAGGTCAACACCGGCCCCGGCCTCACCACCACCAGCCTGGTCCCCATGGCCGCCGACGCCGCCAACCTCACCTTCGCCGACCTAGCCGCACACCTCACCGACCGCGCCACCGCCCGCCGCCCCCGCTAGGCCTGTTCCAGGGGAGCCAGCTCCAAGGGCCGGGTCGAGAGGCCGGATCATAGGGCCGACTTGTAGGGCTGAATTCGAGGGGGCCAGGTCGACGGGCCGGCTCGTAGGGCTGAGTCGAGGGACCGAGTCGACGGGCCGGCTTGTGGGGACGGCTCGTAGGGCTGAGTCGAGGGCCGGCTCGAAGGCTGGATCGAGGGGCCAACTCGTAGGGTGGTTCCGGAGGGGCCGCTTCCGGAGAGGCCGACTCCGGAGAAGGCAGCCGTCGAGGGGACGCGGCTCGGAGAGGGAAATCCCTGGGGAACCCGTTCCCGAAGGAGTGGCTCTCGAGGGGGCGACTGCCAGGGAACCTGTTCCGCAGCGACGGCTCCGTAGGGGCGAATGCCGGGGACCCTTCCCCGAGGGCGGGTTCCGGAGGAGCTTGTTACCCGGCGAATGGGTCCCAGAGGGAGCCTGTTCCCGCGGGGTCGGGTCCGGTGGGGAGCCTGTTCCCGCGATCGTGGTCCCCAGTGTCGGCTAGAGGCTGTCGAACTCCCCGTCGCGCACGCCGGCTAGGAAGGCTGGGGCGGTCCCGGTGGTGGGTCCCAGGAGTCGGTTCACAGAGAGGCGGCTCCCCGAGGGCCGACTCCCGGGGAGCATTCCCGCGGGCGGCTGTTCCGAGATCCATTGCTCCGAGATCCATTGCTCGAGACCGCTCCTCCACGATCCATTGCTCTGGACCCGCTCCTCCGAGACCGGCTGCTCCGAGACGCATGGCTCGAGACCCGCTGCTCCGAGACCCACTGCTCCGAAGCCCGGTGGACCGAGGCACTGCTCCGAAGCCCGGTAGTCCGAGGCAATGCTCCGGCTGAGCCTGTTCAATGGGACGCCCCTCCCCTTTCAAGCGGCATCCTGACCAGCCCGCACCCAAACCAGCCCGTACCCCGACCCCAACTGCTTCCCGGGCGGTCGGTTGTGAGTGGTGAGAGGGGATCCGCAGGCGAATGTCAGGCTGAGGCTGACGTTGCCGTCCGCTCCTCACGGATCACTTGCGGATCGTCGCCGGACGGCTCCAGGCCCGGGGGGAGTTGGACGGTGCGCTGTTCGAGGCCGATCGCATCGCAGATGCGCTGCAGATCGTCCAGGGTGGCGAACTCGATCAGCACCTTGCCCTTGCGCTTCCCGAGTTGGACTCGGACCCGGGTCTCGAGGCGATCAGAGAGCCGCTCAGCCAGGTCCACCATGCCTGGTGCCTGCATCGCAGGTCGCGCCCGGACACGGGCCCGCTCGTCGGGCCCGAGCAGCGGTTCCCCGTTCTTGATTCGCTGGGCAAGCTCCTCGGCCATCCGCACGGTCAGCCCCTCGGCCACAATCCGGTCGGCCAGTCGCTCCTGCTGTACGGGGTCTTCCAACGAAGCGACAGCACGGGCGTGACCGGCCGACAGCGTCTTGGCCGCGATCCGACGTTGGACGCTCCCGGGCAGCCGTAGAAGCCGCATCGCGTTGGCGATCACGGGCCGGCTCCGCCCCAGCTGCGCCGCCAGCTCTTCTTGGGTAATCCCAAAGTCGACCAAGAGCTGCTCGTACGCGGCCGCCTCCTCGAGCGGGTTCAAGTCCTCTCGGTGGACGTTCTCGAGTAGCGCATCCCGAAGCAGTTGATCGTCCTCGGTGGTTCGGACGATGGCGGGGATGCGCTCGAGCCCAGCGGATTTGGCCGCTCGAACCCGGCGCTCCCCCATCACGATCTGATAGCGCTCCCCGTTGGGGCGGACCACGATTGGCTGCAGCACGCCGACCGCCTCGATGCTCGCGGTGAGCTCCTGCAACGGCTCCTCGTCGAAGGCCTCACGAGGCTGACGCGGGTTGGGATCGATGCGATCGAGGAGGAGCTGCTCGAAGGATGGACCAGAGGAGTCCTCGACATCCTCTGCCTTCACAGGCTCGTGGTCAGCTGGCTGAGCCGCCGGCTCGCGGTCGTCCTGAGGGCTGCTCGGGATCAGAGCATCCAGTCCACGGCCAAGGCCACCACGGCGTCGCATCAGCTGGCTCCTTCTCCGGTCGGCGCGAGCAAGCCACTCCGCTCCGCGAGTTCAAAGGTGAGGTCACGGTAGGCAATGCCACCGCGCGAAAGAGGATCGTAAAGAGCGATTGGAACACCGTAGCCCGGTGCTTCCGACAGTCGGACGCTTCGGGGTACGACCGTTTGATAGACCACGTCCGTGAAGTGTCTCCGGACCTCGTCGACAACCTGAAGGGCCAACCGGGTCCGTCCGTCGTACATGGTCAGCACGATGCCGCCGATGCGAAGCTCCGGATTGAGATTGGCGCGAACGAGCTCCACGTTGCGGAGCAGCTGACCGAGTCCCTCAAGGGCGTAGTACTCGCACTGGATCGGGATCAGGAGCTCGTCCGCTGCGGCTAGCGCGTTCACGGTGAGCAGTCCGAGCGACGGTGGGCAGTCGATCAGGATCGTGTCGTACTGATGATCGACCGACTCAAGAGCCCGGCGAAGTCGAGTCTCTCTCGACATCGCACTGACCAACTCCACCTCCGCACCGGCCAAGTCAATGGTGCTGGGGAGAACGTCGAGGTTCGCGACCCCGGTGGCCTGAATCGCCTCGGCCGGTGGTGTCTCCCCGGTGAGGACGTCATAGATCGACGGTTCGATCTCGCGATGGTCGAGGCCCAATCCGGTCGACGCGTTTCCCTGCGGGTCAAGGTCGACCACCAGGACTCGTGCCCCCGCCAAGGCCAGGTAGGCACCGATGTTGACCGCCGTTGTGGACTTCCCGACTCCGCCCTTCTGATTTGCCACTGCCATGACTCGGCGTGTGCCGTTCGTAGAGTCGTGATGGATCCGGAAGGTGACCCGTGCGTTCCTGGCTGCAGCCTCAATGTCGACGCTTGGTTCCTGGCCTACTTCGACTGAGGCACCAGGGACCAACTGGGTTGTTTCACGTGAAACATCGACACCGGCTTCTACTGCTGCCCTCGTCACGGCCTCACGAACCGCGACAGCAGCCTCGTCCTCGACGGCCTCGTCCTCGCGTTCCTTCTCCATCCCTTCACCACCGCCTGCAGATGTTTCACGTGAAACATCGACTCCCGTGAGAGACGTCGATGCATCCCGCACGTCCACTTCCCCGGTTCCCGTTCGCGTAGCTGTCGAGATACGTGCCTGGGTGCTCGTGTCGGGGCTCGCCGGGGCGGCTCGTTCGATTGGCGCCCCGGAGCCCGGACTCCCTGTCGTGGGGGCTTGCCCGCCGGGCTCCTGCGAATCTCGCGCTCCAGGAGCGGCCTCTTCTTCTTCCGTTGTGAGGTCGACGATCGGTGCCCTCTCGATCGTTGGTCTCCCGGTCCCCTCCGACCCCCCCGAAGCGACCCCCGCATCGTCAGTATTCGATGGCTGGATCTCGGACCGCTCCGGGAGTTCGCGGCGTGCGGCGGCTTCTCCTTCTTCGGCAGGCACAGCAGTCAGGCCGTCCGCAGGATCGTCTCCTGAGGTCCGCGCGGCGAGGGGCGAAGGCGCGGGTTCTTGTGGAGACGCCTGGTTGCTGCCCGACTCCCCCGCCTCACCAGCGTCCTCCCCCTCGGGGCTTCGGGGGAACAGGCGGGGCCAGGACGGGTCCGGGCGCGGCGTGAGCTCATCTTCCGGCGAGACCTCGTCAATTGGATCACGGCGCTCCGCGTTATCGACGGACACTCCCGCCGGCCAGGCCATCGGGAGCGCTGGTTCGTTCCACGGGACCTGCTCGCCGTTCGGGTCCAGCGACCATCCAGCCGCATCACCTGGCCGGAGCATCCGCGCCGGCTCGGCGATCCCTGCGACAGACTCTGATATGCCTGGAGGCACGTCTGGCGGATTCCCGGCGCCACGATCCTCGCCCGAGCTGTCCTCGGGCTCCTGGTCGACCGCTGACATTTCGTCGACAGTCGCGCCAGGGACGGCACCGGGAGAAACGGCGGACCCTCGTTCCTGGGAAATTCCCGAAACGAGTGCGCCTGGTTCATGGCTCGATTCCGAACGACTACCGGTCTCTTCAGAGTCGATCTGGCTGGCCCGGTGTTCAGCCGATCCAGCGGGAGCCGGCGAGCCGATCTCTGGGTCGGGGTCGACGTGGACCATCCCGCTCTCGATCAACTCTGGTCCCCGGTGCCCCTCTGGAACCGGGGTGAGCCCGATCCCGGAATGGGCTCTACCGCCCACTGATTCCTCAGGCCCAGCGCGTCCACCCGGCTCCTCGCTCGGACGTTCGGCGCTCAGCCGTTCTGAGAGTGTCTCGGCGTACCTGCTCGCGCCCTGCTCTGGCGAGAACCATCCGACTTCGGTTCCAGTGCGGTGCGGAGGCCGCGGGTCCTCACCGCCCGATCTCTCGGGCGCCGTTGACGATGCAGTTCGCGATGATGGCTCCTCGGACCCACCGCTCGACGTGCCTGCACCCGTGGAACGGGCGCCAGGAGGGTCAAGCACCGCCGCCTTGCCCGCGCCTGCAGCTTCAGCAGCACGTTCGCCATCCTGCTCACCCTGGAGCCGTTCGACCTGCTGCTCGTCGGCGGCTTCGATCGATCCCTGCTGAGCCAAGGGCCCATTGGTTACGGCATCGTTGGGCGGATCGGCGTGATCCTGGTCGTCAGGGGGATCGGTACGAGCAACCGGGCCACTGCCGCGCAGGGTGGTAACTGCTTCCTGTCCGACGCTGACATCTGACTCGCCCGCGTCCGAGGGGACTCCGGTCGAGGGAAGGGTCGACGAAGGACTATCGGTTTTTGAGGATGGGGGCGCGAAGGCGCTCGGTGGAGATGCCTGCGAGCTGCGCCATGCGGCGGCTGGGTCGTGAGGCGGCTCCTGCTGTCTGGTTGGCGACCTGGAGGTGCTGGACTCCGGGTCGGGGGTCATATCCATGTGCCACCGAACGGCGTCCGGTGGGTCGGTTCCCCAGATTGGGTCGAGTCGATCTTCTGCTGGGTCCTGCCTGGGTGCGGTATCGCGAAACGGCCACTCCCGAGACTGGTTCACCGTCGGCGTTTCACCGTCCTGTGATGGTCCCGTGTCGGCACCGCGCCCGCTCTTCTCGCCTACGGGTGATGCTTCCGCGATGCCGGCCCCCCCGGCGGTGCCTGTCGACGGCGATGCCGACCGCACCGATTTACCCTGCTCGCGTACGCCTTCGCTTGCGTGGTCTTCGGTTCTGCGTCGCCGGCGCAGTCCCAGTGCGGCCAGCAGCCTGCTCAGGAACCCGCCCTTGCGCTCTTCTTGGACCTGCGGTGCCTCATCGGGTCGCCGACTGATGGCTCCCGCCTCCCTTCACAACAGCTACGAGGCGGCGCGTGGGACCCGGGAGCGCTGGTCGAGCACGCCCGACGCATGAGCTGGCTCCCGATGAAGCCAACCCGACCCCGGGCCGTACCGTCGCCCTACCGCCACTCCGACCACAGAATGCCGAAAGCCAAGACAGCGCCGGTCAACGACCGGGTACCGCCCCTGCTCGTTTCCTCGATCCCGCAGCAACCTACAACACCATCCTGACGGCAACCCCGATCAGCACGTGATGTCAGCTAGCGCTTCTGATCGCGCTGCTGGCCGAGCGGGGTTCGCGCCGGCATGCCCGATCGCCGGGGGAAGCGGGGGGAGGTCGCAGCGATCTTTGCCATGATAACGACGAAACCGACCCGGTCAATCGGCGAGCTCGGGTTGGGGACAACATCGTCGACCCGACCGCCGAGCTGTTCGCAGGCCAGAGCAGCTCGTTCCAGTTCCTCGTTGTCTGGTTGCCCTCTGGGAACGAGGAGCTGCCCGCCGACAGCCAGGAGCGGGAGCCCCAGCTCGGCAACTACTGGTAGGGACCCAAGTGCCCTTGCGGTTGCCACATCGAAGGATTCCCTGGCAGGCCCTCGGCCGTAGTCCTCGAGCCTGGCATGGACCACCGTAACGTTGCTGAGGCCCAACCTGGCTGCGGTTGCCTCCACCCAGTCCAGTCGGCGACGCTGCGCATCGATCATGGTGAAGGACGTCGCCCGATAGGCGACAGCCAATGGAAGCCCCGGCAATCCGGCGCCTGATCCCAGGTCGGCCCAGCGCTCCTCTGGCTGGGGCTGCCGGATCGCCGCAAGGCCCAAGGCGTCGTCCAGGTGCCGTTCCCAGAGACGCTCCTGCTCCCTCGGGCCCAGGAACCCGTACTGGATGGCCTCGGCATACGCCTCCTCCAAGAGCTCGGCCTCGTTAGGCTTGAGTGCCGCACGCCAAGGAGAAGCATCGCCGTCAGCGCAATGTTTCACGTGAAACGTTAGGCGGGCCGGATGACCACGCGGCGGTGAGGGTCCTCACCAAGGCTCTCGGTCCGGGCACCATCGATCGCGGCGACGGCGTCGTGGACGATCTTGCGCTCCGCCGGGGTCATCGGATGGAACTCGTGGTCCTCGCGAGTTCGGATCACCTGCTCGGCCGTCGCCTTCACGATCGAGACCAGCTGTTCGCGTTGCCGGGCGCGGAAGCCGTTGATGTCGAGGAGCAACCGGACCCGCCGCTTTGACTGACGGAGCACCGCAAGACGGGTCAGCTCCTGGAGGGCATCGAGAGTCTCGCCGTTGGAGCCGACGAGCGTATCCAGCTCGGAGCCTTCGAGGTCGATGTGGCCGCCGACTTCATCGACCCAGGTGGTGATGTCACCGTCGACGTCCAAGGCGTCCAGGAGGCCCTCCAGGAAGTCGCCGGCCCGTTCCGTATCTGCCTCGACCATCGCCGGCTCGATTGGCTCGTCGCGATAGGTGCGGCGTGGAGGGCGGGTCGCGCTCGACGATTCGGAGGTCGGCGGTGCTGAGGCAGTGGGTGCAGGAAAGGTCGAAGTTGCGCGGCCTGGCTCGCCGTCCGAGGTCCGATCACCGTTGCCGCCGGTCGCGAGGGTCGAGGACGGCTGCGCGGTGGGGACGCTGGAGGCGGTGGGGGCTGCGGCGACCTCTGGGGTGCTGAGGGACGGGGCGGGTTCATCAATCCCTGCATCCGCAATCTCTGCATTCGCGACCGAATCCGCCTCCGCAACCGACCCGCTGTCAGCTCCAGAGGTCGATGAGGGGGCGGGGTGGCCCGAGGAGTCTGAGCTGATGGTTAGGTTCGGGGCGCTCGGGTCGTTCTTCGCGGTTGTGCTGGCATCCGCTAAGCGGCCGGAGGTCGAACCCGCGTCAGGACCCGGTGTTGAGGTGGGGGTCAGATCCGAACCCGAGGGGGGAGGTGAGCCGAGGGTCGGGTCGGGGCTCGGCGCTGAACCCGTGGCCGTGGTCGCGGCGGAGGCCGGGGTCGCGGTCGGACCCACGGCAGTGGTCGGACCCGGCGTCTGGGTCGGACTCGGGGTCGCGACCTGGGTCGCTTGGGACGGGGATGCGTTCGCGGCATCGGGAGGAACGGAGCTCCGGCGGTCGGCGCCAGGGTCGGCTGTACCAGCACCGTCGTCAGACTCGGCTGTGACGGCACTGTCGCCACTATCCGCCGGGGCAGCGGCGGAGGTGGCAACCCCGGCAGGGGCCCGAGCACCTGCAGCATCTGCTGACCCCGCCCCGGCCCCGGCGCCAGCGGCGGCGTCAGGGGTGTCAGAGACAGCGAGACCGGCGGGACCAGCGGCATCGGCCGCGACCCGGGCAGGGGTATCGGTGGCCGCCGTGGCAGAACCCGCGGGGGCGACCGATGCAACGGTGGCCTCGGCGCTCGAGGGAGCCGCGGGACCCGACCTACCGCCCGCCCCGTCTGGACCCAACCCACCGCCCAGCGTCGCTGGGGGTGTGGACCCGGGGCGGGGGGTTACTCGGACTCGGGCGGGGGTGCCGATGTAGCCGAAGGTGGAGGGGACGGGGTCCTCGAGGACCTCGATGTCGACCTGGTCTGGACGGAGACCGAGCTGGGAGGCCGCGGCGGTGACCGCCGCGTCGACTGTCCTAGCGCTTGCCTCGGCGTGGGCCACTCGACTTGCCCTTTCCAGACGAGCGGCTGCCAGACCTCCGGTTGCCGCTGGTGCCCTGACGGCCACTCTGGCCCTGGTTCTGTTTCGCCTGGGCTCCCTTGGCCGCCGGTCCACCCTGCTTGGGGGACGCCTTGCTGGGAGACGGCTTGCTGGGAGATGGCTTGCCGTTCCCCGCTCTGGCGTTGGGGTTGCCGTTCTTGTTGGTGGCCGGGGAGTGCTCTTCGGTCGCTCGCGACTGCGACGAGCCTCGGAACATGCTCAGCGGGCCGAGGAGGCCCTTGCGGCCCTCGCCGTTCTCGACGAGGGCAGGGGCCCCGGCGGGGGCCGCCTTCACGTCACCGTCCGCCGGCATGGGATGGGTGCGGAGCAGCATCCACTGCTGGCCGACGCTCCAGAAGTTGGTGGTCACCCAGTAGATGATGACCGCCAGCGGCACGTTGATCGCGAACACGAAGAACATCAGCGGCATGATCTTCATGATCATCTGCTGCTGAGGGTTCACCTGGGCGGTCTGCTTGTTCATCAGCTGGCGCTGGGAGATGAACGTGGTGATCGCCATGGCGGTGGTCAGGGCCAGGATCGTCAGCCCGGCCGCCGAGAAGATCTTGTCCCAGCCCGGGAGCTGCAGCCAGTGCTGCTCCAGCGGGACGCCGAAGAAGGTCTTGCCGAGCAGGACGTTGGGCCCGCCAGCAATCACCGGGCGGTAGATGACCTGGTAGAGCGCGAAGAAGAACGGCATCTGGGCGAGGAGTGGCCAGCAGCCGGCCATCGGGTTGAAGCCGCGCTCCTTGTAGAGCGCCATCATCTCTTCGTTGAGCTTCGTCTTGTCGTTCTTGTGCTTGGCCTGCAGCTTCTTGATCTCGGGGGCGAGCTCCTGCATGACCCGCGTCGACTTGACCTGCTTGACGGTGAGCGGGATGAGCAGGATCCGCACGGCGATGGTGAGCAGGACGATCGAGAACCAGTAGCTCTGGCTGCCCATGACCGGCTCGACCAGTTCCTGGAAGAACGTCAGGACGTGGTAGAGCGCATCGCGGAAGCTGTTGAAGATCTCGATCACGAGGAGCCTCTCTCGGGTGGGCCGACCTGGCCGGCACGCACCCTCTCACCGTACCCCTTGCGGCCCGGCTTCACGCGGCCGGTCGCGGGCGGAACGTAGTCGAAGCCCCCCGGATGGAACGGCTGACACTTCAGGAGACGGCGCAGGGCCAGCCAGGAGCCCCGGATGGCGCCATGGGTCTCGACCGCCGTCTTGGCATATGCCGAGCAGGACGGGTGGAACCGGCAGCGGTTCCCCAGGAAGGGGCTGATGAAGCGCTGGTAGCCCCCGATGAGTGCCATCAGCACGGCGGCCGCCCTGCTGGGCGGCGGCGTCCTGTCCTGCCTGTCGCTCAAGCCCCGTCGCCTCCACGCAGGCCGGCCACACTCAGCAGCTCGCGGAGGTCGCCGGCGATCTCCCGGTAAGAGGCGCCGGCGACGCTCGGCCGGGCCACGACGACCAGGTCGAGGCCCTCCGGCAGCTCCCTGCCCTCGAGCCGCAGGGCCTCCCGGAGCAGGCGCTTGGCCCGGTTGCGGGCGACCGCGCCGCCGACCTTGCGGCTCACCACCAGGCCAGCTCTGGCCGGGCCGGTTCCCGTCGTCCGCTTGGCGACGTACAGCACCACCGCGCCCTGGGCATAGGAACGACCGGTCGAGAAGACCGACCGGAAGGCCGACGGCGAGCTGAGCCGGTTCACCGCGGCCACGGCGCACCCCGGTCTCCGGGCGGCACCGTGAGCCAGGCCGGACGGCCCGGACCACCGGCTCCCAGCGCGGCGAGGCTGGTCACCGGGGCTCCTCAGGCCCCGAGCCGGATGCGGCCCTTGGCCCGGCGACGGGCGATGATCGAGCGTCCGGCGCGAGTGCGCATCCGGATCCGGAAGCCATGCGTCTTGGCACGCTTACGATTGTTCGGCTGGAAGGTACGCTTCACGACGACGGCTCCTAACCCGGTCGAGGCGGGGGCAGGCAGAGACAGGGCGCGGAGATCGCGCCGAAAGACGATGGTACGGGCCTCGCGCGAACGCCGTCAACGCGACCCCCTCGGGACTCCTTATGGCTGCTGAGTCCCGAAACGAGCCCTTGAGGGGCCGCGGCCGCCGATGCTATCCTCCGGCCCGCCTTCAGTCGGCGGCCCACACGTCTGGCCCGGCTTCCCCGTCACGGCCATCTGCCCTCTACGTCGAGGGTCTGCCGTCTCTCCCGGTACCGGCCCGGTCGGGCCACCGCGTCCACAGGGTCGGGTTCTCCACACCTGTGGATGGGGGTGTGGATATGTAGGTTGCGGCGGGTCCAAGGGTCGCGGAGGGTGTCGCACGTTGAGCGCACACTGTCGGCATCCGGAGGACTCGATTGCCGGAAAGGGATGAGGCGGCTGTGGTCGAACGGTTCCATGACGACGCGGCGGCGATCTGGACGGCGTGCCTCGAGTCGCTCGACGGCGCCGGGTCGACCCACAAGGCCTGGCTGGCCCAGATCCGCCCGGTGGCATTGTCCGGTGACACCTTGGTCCTGGCCGTACCCGACGAGTTCGTCAAGGAGTGGATCGAGCAGCGCTACGCCCCGACCGTGGTCACGGCCCTTGGGCGGGTCGCGGGCCGGCCGCTGGACATCCGGGTCACCGTCGGACCGCTCGAGGACTCCGGCGACGAGGAGCAGCTGCGGCCGGTCGCCGCGCCCAAGCCGGCCGCCGAGCGCCCCCAGCTGACGCCCAAGTACACCTTCGAGCGGTTCGTGATCGGCTCCTCCAACCGGTTCGCCCACGCGGCCGCCGTGGCCGTGGCCGAGGCGCCGGCCAAGTCCTACAACCCGCTGTTCATCTACGGCGGGGCCGGGCTGGGCAAGACGCACCTGCTGCACGCGATCGGGCACTACACGGGCAACCTCTACCCGCAGGCCCGCATCCGGTACGTGTCGAGCGAGCAGTTCACCAACGAGTTCATCAACGCCATCCGCGACGACCGCACCGGAGCCTTCCAGCGCCGCTACCGGGACAACGACGTCCTGCTGATCGACGACATCCAGTTCCTGGAAGGCAAGGAGCGCACCCAGGAGGAGTTCTTCCACACCTTCAACGCGCTCCACAACGCCGACAAGCAGATCGTGATCTCCTCGGACCGGCCGCCCAAGCAGATCGCCACGCTCGAGGACCGGCTCCGCAGCCGGTTCGAGTGGGGCCTGATCACCGACGTCCAGCCCCCCGACCTCGAGACCCGGATCGCCATCCTGCGCAAGAAGTCGGTCGCCGACGGCCTGAGCGTGCCCGACGACGTGCTCTCCTTCATCGCCTCCAAGGTCCAGTCCAACATCCGCGAGCTCGAGGGCGCGCTCATCCGGGTGACGGCCTTCTCCTCGCTCAACGGCAGCCCGATCGACCTGGCCCTGGCCGAGATCGTGCTCAAGGACCTGTTCCCCGACGAGGGCCGCCACGAGGTCTCGGTCCCGATCATCATGGCCGAGACGGCCACCTACTTCGGCCTGACGATCGAGGACCTGACCGGCTCCAACCGCTCTAGGCTGCTGGTCACGGCCAGGCAGATGGCCATGTACCTGACCCGTGAGCTGACCGACCTGTCGCTGCCCAAGATCGGGCAGGCCTTCGGCGGCCGTGACCACACGACGGTCATGCACGCCACCCAGAAGATCCGCGGGCTCATGCGGGAGCGGCGCAGCATCTACAACCAGGTCCAGGAGCTGACCAACCGGGTCAGAGTCCGCGCCCAGCAGCAGGGGTCGTGAGCCGCGATGGCCTGGGGACGACCTGGGGACGACCTGTCGACAGGCGGGGGACGGAGGGCGGCCTTCGGGGGGCGGCCGCTCGCCTGGGGACAGCCGGGTGCGGTTCTCCCCACCCCATCTGGGACGGCGGCAGCGGCCGCACGCTGGAGGATCACCCCTCCGTCCACATGCTCACAGCCCCTATTGCTGTTTCAAGGTTCTCTAGTTCTTCAAGCAAACAACACCAAGACCCTGGGGATAGGTCGGGAGGTCGACTGCCTTGAAGTTCACGACTGAGCGCGACAACTTCGCCGACGCGGTGGCCTGGGTCAGCCGGACGGTCTCGACCAGGCCCACCCTGCCGGTGCTGGGCGGCACCCTGGTCGAGCTCGAGGGGAACCGGCTGCGGCTGGCCTCGACCGACCTGGAGCACACCGGCGAGGCCGTGATCGAGGTTCGCGGCGAGGCCGACGGCCGCCTTGTCGTCCCGGGGCGCATCTTCGGCGACGTGGCCCGGAACCTGCCCACCGGCCTGGTCGAGGTCGAGGGGGCCGACGGCGGCCTCGAGGTCCGGCGCGGCCAGATCACCCACGAGCTGCGCCTGCTCGACGCCGAGGACTTCCCCACCCTCACCCAGCCGTCGCTCGAGCACGTCGGCACCCTCACTGGCGAGGCCCTGGCCGGGGCCGCCGCCCAGGTCGGCCGGGCCGCCTCCCACGACGAGGCCCGTCCCGTCCTGACCGCCGTGCTGTTCGAGGCCGAGCGCGAGCGCCTCACGCTGGCCGCCACCGACTCCTACCGCCTGGCCGTGCGGACGCTCGACTGGAGCTGGGAGCACGAGCCGATGACGGCCCTTGTCCCGGCGCGGGCGATCACCGAGGCGGCCCGGGCCCTGGCCGGCGAGGCCACCGTCGAGATCGGCATCGAGCCGCACCAGGTGACCTTCGCCGGCGGCGGCCGCCGGCTCACCTCGCGACTGGTCGAGGGCGAGTTCCCCAAGTTCCGCAGCCTGATCCCGTCGGGCTACGAGAGTGTCGCCACCCTCGACCGCCAGGTCCTGCTGGACGCGCTGAAGCAGGTCACGCCGTACGGCCAGAACAACAACCCGGTGCGGCTGACCTTCGACCGCGAGCGCCTCCAGGTCGACGGCAGCCTCCAGGACGTGGGCCGGGGCGCCGCCTCGGTGGACGCCAAGTACGAGGGCGAGGCCCTGACCATCGCCTTCAACCCGGTCTACCTGAGCGACGGGGTCGCGGCCGTCGACGACAACGAGGCCGTCATCGAGGTCCGCGACGGCCTCAAGCCGGCCCTCATCCACGGCAACGACGCCCTCGGGTTCATGTACCTGCTGATGCCGGTCCGGCTGCCCGGATGAGCCGCCCCGGCATCGGTGGTCCACCCCCGCCGGCGCCGCCGCCGGTCTAGAGTGCGGGCATGCGGCTGGAGCGGCTGGAGGTCGTCGACTTCCGGAACCACGATCGGGCGTCGGTGGAGCTTCCGGCGGGGGTGTCGGCGCTGGTCGGGCCCAACGGGGTCGGCAAGACGAATCTCCTGGAGGCGGTCGGCTACCTCGCGACCCTCGGCTCGCACCGGGTTGGGCAGGACGCGGCCCTGATCCGGGCCGGTTCCTCGTCGGCGGTGATCCGGGCGGCCGTCCAGCGGGCCGGGCGGCGGCTGCTGGTCGACCTGGAGCTCCGGCCGGGCAGCGGGGTTCGTGGACGGGTGAACGGGGCCCAGGTGCCACGGGCCAGGGACCTGCTGGGGGTGGTTCGGGCAACGGTGTTCGCGCCTGAGGACCTTGGCCTGGTCCGTGGCGACCCGGAGGAGCGCCGCCGCTTCCTCGACATCCTGGCCACCCAGCGGCTACCCCGCTACCACGGCAGCCGGCAGGACTACGACCGCGTGCTGCGCCAGCGCAACACCCTGCTACGGAGCGCCGGCGGGCGGCTGCCGGCCAGCGCCCTGGCCACCCTCGAGGTGTGGGACGAGAAGCTGGCGTCGGCCGGGGCCGAGATCTGGTCCGAGCGGCTCCGGCTGGTGGCGGCGCTCACGCCCCGGGTCGAGCTCGCCTACCAGCGCCTGGCCGGACGGGACGACCTGGTCGACGTCGCCTATGTGTCCTCGGTCGCCGGGACCGCCGGGCTCGACCCTGACCCGGCCAAGCTGGCCAAGGCGCTGTGGGAGCGGCTGGTCGCCGACCGGGCCCGCGAGGTCGAGCGGGGCATCACCCTTTCCGGCCCCCACCGCGACGACCTGGCGCTCGCCCTGCGCGGGCTGCCCGCCCGAACCCACGCCTCCCACGGCGAGGCCTGGTCGCTGGCCCTGGCTCTGCGGCTGGGGTCGCACCGGCTGCTGGCCGAGGAGGGGGAGGAGCCGGTGCTGCTCATGGACGACGTGTTCGCCGAGCTCGACCGGCAACGACGGGACCGGGTCGCGGAGGCGGCCCTGGCCGCCGAGCAGACCATCGTCACGGCAGCGGTGGCCGAGGAGCTACCACCCGAGCTCAGCGCGGCCGTGTTTCACGTGGAACCAGGATCGGTGCAGCTCAGGACGGGTGCGTGACCCAAACCCGGGCAAGTCGGGTGCCGGCTGACGACACGAGGGTGAGGGCATGACCCGCAAGCGCCGCGAGCCGCAGCCGATCGGGGCCGAGCTGGCCGACGTGTTGCGGGCCCGGGGGTGGGACGGCCGGCTGGCCGCGGCCCGGGTGGTCGCCCGCTGGCCCGAGGTGGTCGGGGACGCGGTGGCCGCCCACTGCCAGCCGAGGCGCCTGGAGGAGGACGGCACCCTCCAGGTCGTCGCCGACTCGGCCGCCTGGGCGACCCAGCTCACCTACCTCCAGGGCAAGCTGCTCGACCGGCTCGCCGCCGAGTGCGGGCCCGGCCTCGTCCGCCGGATCAAGGTTCGCACCAGTGAGGCCCGCCCCCGCTGACCAGGCAGCTGTCGGGGGGCTGATGTAGCCTCTGACCTGCGCGAACGACACATGGCGGAGGGGATTTCGTGCTATACTTGTCGGGGATCTTCCCCCTCCCAGCGCACTGCGTCTGCGCACCGTCTGGTTCCGCACGGACGGCGTGCCTTCCCGCGCCGTGCCTGTTTGGGGCCGACTGAGGAGTTCAATGGTCACGAGTTACACCGCCGAATCGATCACCGTCCTCGAAGGGCTTGAGGCGGTCCGCAAGCGACCCGGGATGTACATCGGGTCGACCGGGCTCCGGGGCCTGCACCACCTCGTGTACGAGGTCGTCGACAACGCCGTCGACGAGGCCCTGGCCGGCTACTGCACGAGGATCGACATCACCCTGACCGCCGACGGCGGAGTCAGGGTGATCGACGACGGCCGGGGCATCCCGGTCGACGAGCACCCGGTCGAGCACCGGTCGGCGCTCGAGGTGGTCATGACCCAGCTGCACGCCGGGGGCAAGTTCGGCGGCGACTCCTACGCCGTCTCCGGCGGGCTCCACGGCGTCGGCGTCTCGGTGGTCAACGCCCTCTCCAAGCGGCTCGACGTCGAGGTCGTCCGCGACGGCTGGCGCCACCGCCAGAGCTACGAGCGGGGGCTGCCAACGGCTCCGCTGGAGCGGGTCGGCAAGGCCAGGGGCCACGGCTCGACGGTCGCCTTCTGGCCCGACCCGGACATCTTCGAGGAGACCGAGTTCCGCTTCGAGACGCTCTCCAACCGGATGCGGGAGATGGCCTTCCTGAACGCGGGCCTGCGCATCAGCCTCGTTGATGAGCGGGAAGATGGGAAGTCGGAGGTCTACCAGTACGCCGGCGGCATCCGCGACTTCGTGGCCCATCTCAACGCCTCCAAGGAGCCGGTCCACCCGCAGATCGTCTACTTCGAGGGGCAGGCGAACTCCCATTTCGTGGAGGTCGCCATGCAATGGAACTCGAGCTACAACGACGCTGTCTCGACCTTCGCCAACACCATCAACACCCACGAGGGCGGGACCCACGAGGAAGGCTTCCGGGCCGCCCTGACCTCGACGATCAACCGCTACGCGCGCAGCAGCGCCCTGCTCAAGGAGAAGGACCCCAACCTGAGCGGGGACGATGTCCGCGAGGGCCTGACCGCGATCGTCTCGGTGAAGCTGCGCGAGCCCCAGTTCGAGGGTCAGACCAAGACCAAGCTCGGCAACACCGACATCAAGGGGTTCGTCCAGCAGACCACCAACCGGGCCCTGGACGAGTGGTTCGAGGAGCACGGCCCGCAGGCCAAGGCGATCATCGTCAAGTGCATCCAGGCGGCCAGGGCCCGCATGGCGGCCCGCAACGCCCGCGAGCTGACCAGGCGCAAGTCGCTGCTCGAGTCCTCGTCGCTGCCCGGCAAGCTGGCTGACTGCTCCTCGCGCGACCCGCGCCAGGCGGAGCTGTTCATCGTCGAGGGGAACTCGGCCGGCGGCTCGGCCAAGGAGGCCCGCAACCGCACCTTCCAGGCCATCCTGCCCATCCGGGGCAAGATCCTGAACGTCGAGAAGGCCCGGCTGGACCAGGCGCTCAAGAACGTCGAGATCCAGTCCATCATCACCGCCATGGGCACCGGCATCGGCGAGGACTTCGACCTCACCAAGGCCCGCTACAACAAGATCGTGCTCATGGCCGACGCGGACGTCGACGGCTCCCACATCCGGACTCTGCTACTGACCTTCCTGTTCCGGTTCCTGCGGGGGCTGGTCGAGTCGGGGTTCGTCTACATCGCCCAGCCACCGCTCTACAAGATCAAGTTCGGCCGGGGCGACGACGACGTGTTCTACGCCTACAGCGAGGCCGAGCGCGAGCAGTGGTTCAGGCGCAACCCGGCCAAGAGCCGGAACGTGAAGCCCCAGCGGTACAAGGGTCTCGGCGAGATGAACGCCGACGAGCTGTGGGAGACCACCATGGACCCGGAGCGGCGCACCCTGCTCCAGGTCGGCCTGGAGGACGCGGCCATCGCCGACGAGATCTTCACGATCCTGATGGGCGAAAACGTCGAATACCGCCGCAACTTCATCCAGCGCAACGCCAAGGACGTCAGGTTCTTGGACATCTGATGCCACCGGTGACCATGGCACAGGCGCTCTTGGGGGGCCGTGGGGGGAGCGAGCTCCCCCCACATGGATCGGGCGCGTAAGCGGTAGGAGCCTGAAGCAGCCCGGGGAACCGGAAGGAACCACATGCCAGACGCAAGACGAATCGAGCCAATAGAGATCGAAGAGGAGATGCAGCGCTCGTTCCTCGACTACGCGATGAGCGTGATCGTGGCCCGGGCGCTGCCGGACGTGCGGGACGGGCTCAAGCCGGTGCACCGGCGCATCCTCTGGGGTGCGAACGAGGAGGGGGTGCGGCCCCCGAACGGCCGCCGCAAGTCGGCGTACATCGTCGGCTCGGTGCTGGGCAAGTACCACCCCCACAGCGACACCGCCGTCTACGACGCCATGGTCCGTCTCGGCCAGGACTTCGCCTCCCGCTATCCGCTGATCGACGGCCAGGGCAACTTCGGCACCGCCGACGGGGACGAGCCGGCGGCCATGCGGTACACCGAGGCCCGGCTGAACGCGCTGGCCATGGAGCTGCTGCGTGACATCGACAAGGACACCGTCGACTTCACGCCGAACTACGACAACGAGAGCCAGGAGCCGGTGGTCCTGCCCGCCCGGTTCCCCAACCTCCTGGCCAACGGGTCGGAGGGCATCGCCGTCGGCATGGCGACCAAGATCCCGCCCCACAACCTGGGCGAGGTCATCGACGCCACCGTGGCCCTGATCGACAACCCGGAGCTGACCAGTGAGGACCTCCTCCGCTGGGTCAAGGGCCCCGACTTCCCCACCGGCGCCTCGATCATGGGCACCGCCGGGATCCGCGACGCCCTCCTGACCGGGCGCGGCTCCATCCGGGTCCGGTCCAAGGTCCGCATCGAGGAGAACAATCGCGGCGGCCAGCGCCTGGTCGTGACCGAGCTGCCCTACCAGGTCTCGGGCGACCGGCTGCTGATCCGCATCCGCGACCTGGTCCGCGAGGGCCGCCTGTCCGGCATCGTCGACATCGCCAACGAGTCCAACAAGGAAGGCACCCGGCTGGTCATCGAATGCCGCCGCGACGCCGTCCCTCAGGTCGTGCTCAACCAGCTCTACAAGCACACCCAGCTCCAGGACAGCTTCGGCGTGATCATGCTGGCCCTGGTCGACGGCGTGCCCCGGGTGCTCACCCTGGCCGAGATCCTGTCGCACTACATCGCCCACCAGGTTACCGTCGTCGTCCGCCGGACCCGCTACGAGCTGCGCAAGGCCCAGGAACGGGCGCACATCCTCGAGGGCCTGCTGATCGCCCTCGACCACCTCGACGAGGTCATCAACCTCATCCGCAGCGCCGAGTCGGCCGACGTCGCCCGGACTCAGCTGATGGAGCGCTACTCGCTGTCGGAGATCCAGGCCACCGCCATCCTGGACATGCAGCTGCGCCGGCTGGCCGCCCTGGAGCGCCGCAAGCTCCAGGAGGAGTACGCCGAGCTCCAGGCCAAGATCGCCGAGCTCCAGGCCATCCTCGACGACCCCTCCAAGGTGCGCGGGATCGTCAAGGGCGAGCTGCTCGAGGTCAAGCGGCGCTTCGCCGACCCCCGGCGGACCGAGATCCGGCCCGACGAGGGCGAGCTGTCGATCGAGGACCTGATCGCGGCCGAGCCGGTGGTGGTCACCGTGACCAGGACCGGGTATGTGAAGCGGGTCGCCCTCGGCGACTACCGGGCCCAGAACCGGGGCGGCCGCGGGGTCAGGGGGGCCAACCTCAAAGAGGACGACATCGTCCAGTTCCTGGCCCTCACCAACACCCACCACTGGGTGCTGTTCTTCACCAACAAGGGCCGGGTCTACCGGGTCAAGGTCCACGAGCTGCCCGAGGCGGCCAAGAACGCCCGCGGCACCTATGTGGCCAACGTCCCAGGAGCGACATTCCAGCCGGACGAGAAGATCGCAGCAGTGCTCGACCTGGACGACTACGACGATGGTAAGTTCCTCGTCCTGGGTACCAGGAACGGCATGGTCAAGAAGACCGCCCTCAGCGAGTACGACTCGCCGAGAGTGGGACTGATCGCGATCAACCTGCGAGGCGACGATGAGCTCATCGGGGTCAAGCTCACCTCTGGCGAGGACGACCTCCTGTTCGTCTCCCGCAAGGGCATGGCCGTGCGGTTCAGCGAGTCCCACGTGCGGCCGATGGGAAGGCAGACGAGCGGCGTGACCGCCATGCGGCTGCGACGCGAGGACCAGGTACTGGCCATGGAGGTGGTCCGCCCGAACGCCGACCTGCTGGTGGTCACCGATGCCGGCTACGGCAAGCGCACCCCGCTGGAGCAGTACACGCGCAAGGGCCGTGGCATCCAGGGCGTCAAGACGGCCGAGCTGACCGAGGCCCGGGGCTTCATCGCCGGCGCCCACGTCGTGCAGGACGAGGACGACATCTTCCTCATCACCGATGCCGGGCAGATCATCCGGACGCGCGTCAACGAGGTCCGTCGGGCTGGCAGGGCGACCCAAGGTGTGCGCATCATGCGACTCGCCAGGACGAGCGGCCGGGTCGTCGCCGTGGCCCCGGTCGTAAAGGACGAGGAGTAGCCAATGTCCAGCCAGTACCCGCAGGTGCAGACGCGGCCCCTGCCGCGCGCGGCGGCCTCCGGGATGGCGCCGGCCGTCGACCGGCGGGCGCGGCTGGTCCTGCGCCGGCTCGATCCCTGGTCGGTGCTGAAGTTCTCGGTGGTCTTCTACTTCTGCCTGATGCTGATCAGCCTGCTGGTGTTCGCGGTCATCTGGTTCGTGCTGGTCAACATGGGCGTGTTCCAGTCGGTGACCGAGTTCGCGCTCAACTTCAACCTCGAGGTCGGCTTCCCCGCCGGCACCGTGTTCCGCTGGTACGCGTTCATCGGGCTGCTCGGCGTGGTCGTGTGGAGCATCGTCACCGTGCTCCTGACCCTGCTGTTCAACCTGGTGAACGACGTGACCGGGGGGATCGAGGTCGTTCTGGCCGAGCGGGAGCAGCGCCCCGTCGGTTCCTGACCTCGTCCCGGCCCCTGGCCCGTTCGCGGTCACGTCCGTCGCCGCGGGCACGGTCCCTGCTTCCGCGGGGCTGCCCGTCCCGCCCCCCGCCCTGCCGGGGCTGCGGCTGACCCGCACGACGCCCCTGCCCCTCGGCCGGGCGCTGCCCCTGCCGGTGG
>DATENJ010000618.1:0-6253 GCA_035275125.1 Actinomycetes bacterium
CCTCACGGTGGAGGGGGTGATAACTGCAGCACCGTGATCTGGCCGACCGGCATCCGACCCACAACGGCTATCGCCGGTCGGCGACCTCCCCGCCTCCACAAGAGGA
Source organism: Actinomycetes bacterium (assembly GCA_035275125.1). GTDB lineage: Bacteria > Actinomycetota > CALGFH01 > CALGFH01 > CALGFH01 > CALGFH01. Next base: position 107 of record DATENJ010000618.1, read on the forward strand.
GCAAGGTTCATGCCCGACCATTGGGACACCAAGCCGGAAAACCTCTTCACCTCGCCAGACGAGCAGCCCGACCCAGCCCCCAAGGGCCACGACGACCAGACCAACGAGGTACGGCTCAAGGATGACCGCGGCCGGCTCCGGCTTCCCGCCTATGTCCTGATCGCGCTGGGGATCGCGGTGGCCGCCCTTCTGCTCGTGGCCGTCGGCCTGCTGGCCATGGACGGATAAGGACTGGGGGCGGTGGCCGCATACGCCAGCACCCGCAGACCGGCCCCGCGCCCGAGCCGACCCTGCAGCTGCTCGGCGGCATTTGGATCGTCAGCTGCCCCGGCTGCGGCTACCAGCTGGTGACCGCTCGCCCAGCGCGAGTCGAACGGCGGCCCGCTGGCCGGGCCTGCCCGATCTGCCGCCCCGGGGGATGGGGATCCGACACCACGGCGGCGGGCTACCGTGGGAGCCTCAAAGCGCCAACGCGAGAGGAGCTGACGGGCATGGTGTACCCGGACGACACGCGCCACTGCCCGATCGGGCCGGAGTGCGAGGGCTGCGGTCGCCTCGACGAACTGGCCGTGGTGACCGGGGAGGGCGCGGACGGTGTGCTCTGCATGACCCTCTGCGACGCCTGTGAGGTCGCGGGCGTGCTCCCGATCCTCAGCCCGCCTTGGGAGGCCACCCGCGTACGCGAGCACGCTCACCACGTGGGGGTCGAGGTCGACTAGCTGAGGCGGTGCAGGGGCACGATCAGAACCCTAAGCCGGGAGGCGGTCTATGACTACAGCTACGCCGCCGCCACCCGCACCTACGCGGCCGCGGTGTGGATGGACGTGCGCGACGCCGCCGACTGCCCCGCGGTCGACGCCTACCCCCAATCCCTGATCGAGGGCACCTCCATCGCTGCACCGGAACCGCTGGACAACTGCCCGCCCCGCTCCGGAACCGACCCGACGAAGCATCCATCCAGCACGCCCAAGCTGTGAGCTTTGGCGGAGATTTGCCCTCTTGTCAGCTTCGACTGTCGGTGCTAGGACGCTAGACAGGTGCCTTTGCCGAGCGCCGAGCAACGCCCGGCCTCGACCTGGATCCGCCCAAGGAGGTCAGGACATGAGCGAAGCCATCAGCCAACCCGGCCAGGCGGCCCTGCCCCGCCCGCTGGGCATCGGGGAGATCCTCAGCACCGCCTTCGAACTGTATCGGCGGCACTGGCGGACCCTACTGGCCATCGCCGCCGTGGTGGTCGTCCCCTTGACCCTGCTGCAGTACCTGTTCGGCGACTGGATCCGCACCCGGGGCGAGATCACCAGCCTCCAGCAGGTCTCGACCGCCACCTGGGCCGTGGGGGCGGCCGGACTGGTGGCCGCCCTGGCCGGCATCCTGATGTACCTGGTGTTGACCGGGGCGATCACCCGGGCCGTGGCGGCCGAGGTCGCCGGGGAGGACCCAAGTCTGGAGCAGAGTTACCGCTTCGGGTTCCACCGACTGGGAGCGGTCCTGCTGGTGAGCGTGCTCGTCGGGCTGGCCACCATCGCCGGGTTCATCTTGTTCATCATCCCCGGCATCTGGATCGGGATCCGGCTGGCGGTCAGTGTCGAGGCCCTGGTCGTGGAGGGACGACGGGGCACCCAGGCCATGGGCCGGTCCTGGGAGCTGGTCGGCGGCCACTGGTGGCACGCCTTCGGCGCCCTGGTGGTGGCCGGCCTGCTCACCGGGGTGGTCAATGCGGTGATCACCACCCCGTTCAACAACACCGGCTGGTTCGTCCAGGCGGTCGCCGCTGCCATCGCCACCGTGATCACGATGCCGTACAGCGTGCTGGTCGGGGTGCTGCTGTATCTGGATCTGCGGGCCCGCAAGGAGCAGCTGACCCTGGAGCGGCTGCGAACCGACCTGCAGACATCAGCCGCCTAACCAGCAACTAGACCGCCGCCGGTTAGCGGGCCTGCTCGCTGGCGGGTCGGGCCGGGGAAGGCCACCGGTGAGGCCTCCAGGTCGCGGCGAAACGCCCGCTGCCCATAGATGCCCTGGCTGACCATGAAGGCCACGGCCCGCATGACCGCCTCCTTGTCGACGAAGGTTCCTGCGTTGGATCGCTCATGTGGGCACGGCTGGATCCCTGGCCCGGGGAGCGACTGTCGGCTGCCCTGTGGGGTGGGTGTGGACTCCATGGTCCTGGGTCGTATCGACCGACGGTCGCAGCCATATGGACACGGTGGTGGGCTGCATGGTCAGGTCGACCAGGGCCAACAATTCGGCCGTCAGGGTGCCCAGGTCGACCTGCTCGTGTAATCGGCCGCTGAAGGCGGCGATCTGCTTGGCGGCGTCGTGGCGGCGGCGGTTGAACCGCTGGTCGACCAGCTGCTGGATGCGTCGGCGGGCCGGCTGGAACACCGCGGCCACGGCCAGGGTGGCGGCGGCCACCCCGACGCTGGAGCCCTGGGGCAGCAGCCGGCCCAGTAGGAGCACGACGGCGGCGTAGCCGAGACCGAGCAGGACCGTCAGCAGTCCGTAGGCCAGGGTGCGGCTGATGATGCGATCCAGGTCGTACAGGCGGTACCGGAGGATCGCAGCGCCGATCGCCACCGGCACCACGGCCATGCAGACACCAACGAGCCAGTCGGACGGGGCCTCCAGGCCGGCCGCGGTCACGGCCACGATGGCCAGCACCACCACCACGGTCATCACGGCCGCCAAGGCCACCCACCGCAGTTGTTGGCGCTCCACACCGTGGGCCCGCCGGAACCGGGCCAGCAGCGACCAGGCCGCGACCAGGATCCCAAGCCCGGTCACGACCGTGGCCGCGGCCGTGACGACCAGCAGCAGGTCTTGGAGGGCGGGCATCGCCAGCGGGTTGGTGACCGACCGGTAGGGTCGCTCGAACGGCAACAGGGCTCCCGCGACCATGCCCAGTACGAGTGCGGCCACGGTCGTCCTGGCCCACCAGCGCCAGCGCGGCGAGGGCAGCGACCCAGTCGGCGTCAGCAGGAGGATGAAGCTGAGGCAGACGGCGATGGGCGGTAGCCCGACACCGGCGTAGACGGCCGCTGAGATCGCGCCGGGCAACGACTGGGGCCGGACCAGCAGCCCGTACTTGGCGTAGGCGCTCGTGACCCCGGTCGCCACCACCAGCAGGGCGAGGGCGAGCAGGAGCCACCCCACCGGATGGCGGGGCCGGCGGCTGGCCAAGACGGCTCCGACCGTGGCCGCGCTCACCAACCCGAGCACATAGGCCACCGCGTCCGGGGTCAGTGGGGCCAGGTCTGGTCGGCCGGCCTGGCGCAGCAGCTGGTCCAACCAGCCGATCACCGGCAGGCCAGCCATGGCCGACGCCCACAGCATCCACGCCACCACCGTGGGCCACCGGCGTGTCCCGACCGGCCGGGCCGATCCAGTCATCGCCATGCTGGTGCTCGCTACACTCCGCCTCACCTGTGGCACGACCTGCGTTACCGTGTTCGTCCTTCGGCTTCTGAGAGCTTCATGGTGTCGTTGGCCACCTCGCGATCGGTCGGGCTGTGATCTGCAATCCATAGCCCGACCAGGATCATCGCCGTGCCGATGATCACGTTCCATGTAAGCCGCTCACCCACGACGGCGATCCCGAGCAGAACGGCGACGACCGGCGTGAGGTAATTCGTCATCGACGCCGCAGTAGGGCCCTCATCCTGAATCAGGCGGTAGTTGAGGACATAAGCAATGCCGGTGCTGAGCACGCCCAGTGCGACCACGCTGAGGACGACACTGCTGCTTAGCGTCATCGGCTGAGGCCCGATCCACGGCACCGCACTGCCGAGCAATACTGCGCCGAGGGTCAGCTGCGCGGCCGCCAGCATCAGCGGCTCAATGCCCCGATTAGTGAGCAGCAGCCGTGCGTACACATAGGAGCCGGCATAGCAGGCGGCCGCACCCAGCGCAGCCAGGACACCGGCTAGGGAGACCGCTTGTGACCCGTCGTGCCAGGGCGCGGCGAGGAGCACCACGCCGGCGAGACCAAGTGCAAGCCCGAGCACCCGGGGTGGAGTCAGTTGACCGAGGCCGAAAGCGCGGGCGAGGAGCAGGGTGAGAAGCGGCGTAGTACCACTCAGTACACCAGCGAGACCAGAGCTGATCCGCTGCTCGCTCCAGGAGAACAGCAGGTATGGCGCGATGTTGGCCAGCACCGCCATTCCTGCGAGGTACACCCATTCCCGGCCAGCATGCGGCAGCGATTGGCGCCGTACGACTAAGGTAATGAGTAGCACCAGCGCGCCCAACGCAAGCTGACCTAGGACCACCTGACTGGGGCTGAGGCCACGCAGAGCGAGCTTGACGAACAGGAACCCGGACCCCCACAGCACCGCGAGGGCGCAGAGGCGAAGCAGGCTGGCTCGGCTGATCGCAGTGTCCTTGGTCGAGCAGGTTGGTCAAGTCAGACTACGACGGGCCGCCTCGAATTGTTCGTGGAGGTCGACAACCTCGCCAGCATCAGGATGCTCGCGCATCAACACAGCGTCTAGCTCCGCGACCCGTCCCAAGGTTGAGCCGGACTTCCGCTCTGAAGCCAGCGCCTGTCGGCCGAGTTCGCATGCCTCATCAACCTCGCCCTCACCGGCGGCGACCAGGCCGAGATCCACCCGCGTTTCGGCGAGCCGTATGGGCCAGCGCACCTGGCCGGGGAGCTCCAGGCATTGGTGTATAACCTGCTCGGCGTGTTCTCTGGCATGGTCTCGTTCGCCTAGCCACGTGTAGCAGGTGGCCGCATAGAACGAGAGCTTGCTTGCATCAAAGACGAAGTGGTGCTCGGGATGCGCGGGGCGCGGTAGTTGCGACAGGGCCGTACCCGCCATGCGTAGGGACTCATCTGCCCGCGGGGCGTCACCCAGGCGGGACCAGCCCTTGGCCTGCTGCACTGCCAGCTGAACGCCAGCCGATGTGTTAGGCGCGATCTCCAGTCCGGTCCGCGAGTATTCGATGACCTCGTGGTAGCGACGGTCGACGAGCGCCCACCATGCCAAGAGCTCGTATGTCCAGGCCAGTAGTTCCTGATGCTCGGCCTGGCGGGCGAACGTGTAAGCGGCCGCCTGGCTCGCTTCGGCGGCCTCGCGGTCACCAAGGTCGAACTGCAAGCACGCGAGGAGCGTGGCGAGCCAGCCACCCGCGACCAGCAGGTGCCGATGCTGGCCGAGTGTGACCTTGCCCTCGAGAAGCTTGACGAGGAACCGCAGACGCTGCTCCACGCGCGGAACAAGCACGGAAGGCGCCGCAGTCGGGTAGTCACGGCAGAACCGATCCACCGTTCGGTCGATCACCTCGAGGGTCCCGCCACCGAGGTCAGACGCCTCTGCTTGTCGGGCCAACTCCAGAACGTCGTCCAAGTTGGCGTCCTGTACGACGATGAGGTTTTGCGGACCTGACAGGTGCAACGGGTCGGACAAGATCTCCGCGGGTGGGAGCGGATCGGTTGTAGGACGCTGGCCCGTCTGTTCCCACACCTGCCATTCGGCCAGCACGAAGGGGAGCATGGCGCGCAGCATCCCGTCTGCTGGCAAGACCCGCTCGCAGCCCTCCATGAAGGCGGGATCAGGCCGTAGGGTAGCTCGCTCGACCGCCCCAACGGCGGCGTCGGAGTAGCCGATCTGCTTACCAAGTTCGGCCTGTGTCAGCGGTCTACCCGCCCGCATACCTAGTCGAAGCCGGCGCACCGTGGCGCCGAACAAGGCCGACCAGGACGAGTATGGATTGAGGGGCTTGGGTGCCCGGGACATCGGCACCTCCTCCCACGACGAACAGCTTGGATCCTAGCGGATTAGTAGCAATCCGCGAGCTTTTAGGGTCTCGACGCGGACAGGCGTCTTGGCGTTTGCTGGCGCTGCGGCCGCACCCACCACGATCACACACCGACCGGACACCGGATCGGACGTGAAGGGAGCGGTTTCCATGCTCGTTGCCCTCGTTCGCCACGGCCTGCATCGGGCACGGGTCTGTCTGTGCTTCTGCCAGTTCTGTCACGGGCTTGGCTGCCGGAGCTGGTGTCGACGGTGCTGTCCTTAACCAGCTCTCGACGCGATGAAGCTGCAATGACTCCCCCGCTCTACGACTTCCTGGCATTGCCATCCCACGAGCGACCGGCCTTCGCGCTGCGTACTCGTGAAGGTAAGGTAGTCAGGCTGCCAG
>DATENJ010000619.1:0-6138 GCA_035275125.1 Actinomycetes bacterium
TGGCCTGCTCGGCCACCCTGGCCGTCGCCGGGAGCCTGGCCGTCGCGGCCAGGACCCTTGGGGTGACCGACCCGGCGACGGTGGTGGCCGCCTCCCCCTTCGACTTCCGCCGCAACGCCCTGCTGTACGTGCCGAAGGCCGTGCCCCAGCCCTCCTCGGACGGGTTCCAGGCCGCCGCCGAGCGCGAGCTGGTGTCACTGGTCGACGCCTCACAGGGCCGGGCCCTGGTGCTCTGCACCTCCTGGCGGGCGGTCGAGTCGTTCGCGGCCGCTCTCGCCCACCTGCCGTTCGAGCTGCTGGTCCAGGGCGACGACGTCCCGGCCCGCCTGGCCGCCCGCTTCCGGGACGAGGTGGCCAGCGTGCTGGTGGCCACCCGCACCTTCTTCGAGGGCTTCGACGTCCCCGGCGAGAGCCTGTCGCTGCTGGTGCTGGACCGGCTGCCCTTCCCCCGGCCCGACGACCCCCTGCTGGCCGAGCGTGGCCGGCGGGTCGAGGCGGCCGGCGCCTCCAGGTTCTCCGAGGTCTGGCTCCCGGCCGCCGCCGTCTCCCTGCAGCAGGCCCTCGGGCGCCTGGTCCGCTCCGAGACCGACCGGGGCGTCATGGCCGTGCTCGATCGGCGCCTGGCCGACGCCGGCTACCGGGCCGGGCTGCTGGCCAGCCTGCCCCCGGCCCGCCTCACCCGGTCGATGGACGACGTGCGCGCGTTCTTCGCCGTATAGGCTTGGCCGGCGCCGTGCCGCCCGGAAGCCGGCTGGACCAAGGAGGCCCCATGCCAACCCCTGAGGAGACGACGCCCGAGGAGCGCCTCCAGGAGCTCGGCGTCACCCTTCCCGCGCCGGCCGTCCCGGTCGCCGCCTACATCCCGTGCGTCAGGACCGGCAACCTGGTCTACGTGTCGGGCCAGGTGCCGGCGGTCGACGGCAAGCCGACCCACACCGGCCACCTCGGCGGCGACGTCGACCTTGAGGCCGGCCGCGACGCCGCCCGGACGTGTGCGGTCAACGTGCTGGCGGCCCTCAAGGCCGAGCTGGGCGAGCTCTCCCAGGTCCGCCGGATCGTCAAGGTGACCGGGTTCGTGGCCTGCACCCCCGACTTCACCGACGCCCCCAAGGTCGTCAACGCCGCCAGCGAGCTGTTCGGGGAGGCCTTCGGCGACGCCGGCCGCCACGCCCGGGCCGCCGTCGGCGTGGCCGCCCTCCCCCTCGGCGTCCCCGTCGAGGTCGAGGCCATCGTCGAGGTCGCCTAGCCCGACGCCTCGGACCCGCTGCGCCGGCGGCTGCGGTAGGTGCGGGTCTTGGTGCGGTTGCCGCAGGTCTGCATCGAGCACCAGCGGCCGGAGCGGTTCTTGGACCGGTCGTAGAAGGCCCACTGGCAGGACTCGGCCGAGCAGGCCTTGAGCCGTTCCCAGGTGCCCTGGGCGCTGGCCTGGGCGACCCCGGCCAGGAGCACGGCCAGGGCGCCCCGGCTGCCGCCCGACCCGGGCCCGAGCACGGGATGGCCCTGGTCGTCGAAGCCCACCTGGAGCGGGAGGGCGGCCGCGGCCCGGTTGACGATCTCGAGCGCGGCCGGGTCGAGGGGCTCGCCGTGGTTGACCCGCAGCATGGCCCGCAGCGCCTCGCGCAGCTCGACGGCCAGGTCCAGGTCGGCCTGGCTGACCGGCTCGCCGGCGCCGAGCAGCCCGTGGCCGGTCAGGAAGCTCGCCAGCGCCTCCGGGCTGTCCAGCCGGTCGTCGTTGTCCTCGAGGTCGATGGTGTTGACCAGCTCCTGGACCACCGCGAGCTCCCTCGGGACGGCCTCGTCGCCTGTCGTCGTCTCCATCTGACGTCCTCCTCGTACTTCCCGGATCGAACACCGGTGATCACAGTTTAGCGGTTGCGGATGATGCGACACCAGTGTAGACTGTTTACTGGTGTTAGAGAACGAGGAGGATGACATGAGCTGGGACAACATGCACCAGGAGCTCAGCTACCAGCGCATCGCCGATCTGCGCGCCGACGCCGACCGGTACCGCCAGGTACAGACGTCAAAGCGGAGGCGCCAGTCGCGCCGCTGGCGGCTTGGCCGGCTGCTGTGGCCGCGGGACGTCGCCGTCCGGGCCAACGACACGCTTGGCCAGATCTTCAGCCCGCCCTGGCCGTCGCGTCGCGACACCATGGGCCCGACGCGGCTGTACCGCCCGAGCCTCGGCCGCTGAGCCCCCTGGCACGGACGGGTCACGGCGTGCGACGCTAGGCGGCGCTTCCCCGAGCGCCTGACCCTGGAGCCCGCTGTGTCCCGTCCGCCCCACCACCTGTTCCCGCGCCGCCACGTGGTCGCCTCGCTGACTCTGGCGGCGCTGCTGTTGCTGAGCGCGTGTGGGGGCGACGTTGACCCCAGCGCGGCGATCCAGGCGCCCACGACCACCCGGGCGGCAACGTCGTCCGCCACCACCGCGCGCCCGGCCACCACCGCCACCACCACCGCCAAGCGGGCCGGCGACCCGAGGGAGCCGACCGGCGAGCCGGTCACCCTGGCATTTGGGGGCGACGTCCACTTCGAGGGCGCGATCCAGTCCAGGCTGTCGGCCAACCCGGCCACCACCTTCGGCCCGGTCGCGAGCATCCTGCGCCGGGCCGACCTGGCCATGGTCAACCTCGAGACGGCCATCACCGAACGCGGCACCCCGGCCGCCAAGGACTTCACCTTCCGGGCGCCGCCGACGGCCCTGACCGCCCTCAAGTCGGCCGGCGTCGACGTCGTCACCATGGCCAACAACCACGGCGGGGACTTCGGCATGGTCGGCATGCGCGATTCCATGGCCGCAGCCAAGGCGGTCAAGTTCCCGGTCGTCGGGGTCGGCCGTGACGCCGACGAGGCCTACCGGGCCCACCTGGTCACGGTCAAGGGCCAGCGCATCGCCGTGATCGGGGCCACCCAGGTCCTCGACAGCAACCTGGCCGCCGCCTGGACCGCCGGCGACGGCAAGCCCGGCATGGCCTCGGCGTACCAGGAGGCCCGCCTCCTGGCCGCGGTCAAGGCGGCCAGGGCCAGCGCCGACACCGTCGTCGTCGACCTCCACTGGGGCCGGGAGCTGGCCAACTGCCCCATCGACCGCCAGCGCGCCCTCGCCCCCAAGCTGGTCGCCGCCGGCGCCGACGTGGTCGTCGGCTCCCACGCCCACGTCCTCCTGGGCGGCGGCTACCTCCGCGGCGCCTACGTCCACTACGGCCTCGGCAACTTCGTCTTCTACTCCCGCGGCGGCGTCACCTCCCAGAGCGGCGTCCTCCTCCTCACCACCCAGGGCCGCGCCATCACCGCCTCCCGGTGGGTCCCCGCCACCATCTCCGGCGGCATCCCCATCCCCCTCACCGGCGCCGCCGCCACCAACGCCGTCAGCTCCTGGCAGTCCCTCCGCCGCTGCACCGGCCTCTCGGCCAAGCCCTGAAAACCCTGGATGCGGACCATCTGGACGGCGTCCTGACCTTTGACGTCGACACCGGCATGGCCGAGATCGATCTCTCCCGGGTGAGCTTCGTCGACGCCTACGCCCTCACCGGGCTGGCCTGCTTCATCGCCTCGGCCGACCGGGACGGGCTGTCGGTCGGGCTGGTGCTTCCGGAGCATCCCGACGTCAGGAGCTGGCTCCCGCATGCATCTGGGAGCCGTCATCGACGCGTTCCGGGTCCGCGTCGGCGGAGGCCTTCCGAGGGTGGCCGAACGCGACCGGAGAGACACCTTGATCGAGCTCCAGCGCTTCGACGACTCGCTCGGCAGCCATCGCCTGGCCTCGTCCATCTGGGACCGTCTCGAGGGCGGCGCCGACGCTGAGGTCGTGAACCAGCTCTTCGAGGCGACCGGGGAACTGGGCCAGAACGTCGTCGAGCATGCCGGCTCGCCCCTCGGTGGGTTCGTCGCCGCCCAGCGGTACAGGCCGGGGCGCCCGAGGAACGGATCATCGTGGCGGTCGGCGATGCCGGCATCGGCATCCGGGAGTCGCTTCGTCCTCGCTAAGGCGACATGACCGACCGTCAGGCCATCACCCAGGCGATCCGGTGGAACGTCTCCAGCGTCCTGGAACAGGGCCGGGGCCAGGGCCTCCCAGGGGTCGTCGGTTGCCCTGCCGGCCAGGCGGGTGACGCGAGAGGAGGCGAGGTCCAATTCTCTCGACACTCACCGCCCCGAAGCTGGTCTCCAGCCGTGACCAGGCCCGCGAGCTGACCGCGAGCCTCGGGCCCGACCTGTCGGACACCGTCGTGATGGTGGACTGCACGGCGCTCCAGGCCAGCACGCCGTCGTTCGTGGACGAGCTGGTCAAGGCGGTGCTCGTGGACCGGGCCGGTGATCGTCTGGTCATCAAGGGCGCGCCCGAGCGGACGGTCGAGCTGGCTCGCCGGGCGGCGCAGAACCGGGGGGTGGCCGACCGGCTGGAGACCGGCTAGCCGAGCGGCCGCCGATCAGGACTGGAGGGCCTCCAGCAGCTGCTCCTCGAGCCATCCCAGGTAGCTGAGGAGGCGCAGGGCTGGGGCGCGGGGGTCGGTGTCGTCGACGTCGCCGTCGAAGTCCTCGGTGATGTCGAGGCGGACCCCGAGGGCCAGGCGGAGGTCGTTGAGGACGCCCAGCCAGGCGCTGGCCTCCTCGCTGGTGAGCTCGACGGTCCAGCGGCGCATGGTGGCGGTGCCGCGGGCCAGGCTGTCGGTGACCAGGTCGAGGTTGGCCAGCTTCTCGGTGACCAGGTCGTCGTGCATCAGGCGGTGGAACTCGGTGTCGTGCTCGATGTCGGCCACGTCCAGGTAGGCCGGGGGGAACAGCCGCTGGTTGACGGGCTCGTCCTCGCCCTCGCGGAGGACGGTGCGGAGCTGGTCGGGGAGGCCGCGGAGCACGGCGACCTCGTCGTTGGCCAGCCGGACCCGGACCCGGTCGCCGCCGACCCGCTTGAAGGACCCGGCCACGCCTACCGGTCCTTCTGCATGGTCGCCCAGAGCCCGTGGCCGTGGAGGCGGTAGACGTCGAACTCGGCCTTCTCCCGCGGGCCGCTGGACACGACCGCCTTGCCCTTGTGGTGGACGTCGAGCATCAGCCTCGTGGCCTTCTCGCGGTCGTAGCCGAACAGCTTCTGGAGCACGAACACCACGTACGACATCAGGTTCACCGGGTCGTTCCAGACGATCACCACCCAGGGGATGTCCGGTTCGGCGACGTCGTCCGGGCGCTCGGTGCGCTCACGGGTCGGGGCGGTCGTGCTCATGCGCGATATGGTGGCGCAAGTGGCTACCATTCGGCCATGTCCGAGCCGACCTACCGGCCGGCGACCGGCGCCGACCGCGACGCGCTGGCCCGGTTCCTGAGCGAGCACCACTGGCCGTACCACGTTCGGGCCCGTCCCGGTCCGGCCGAGGCGGCCACGATGGTCGCCGGCTGGGACCTGGACGCCACGTCGCGCGCCTGGTGGCTGGAGCGGGAGGGCCAGGTGGCCGGCCTGCTGCGGGTCGAGGACCTTGACAGCTGGGGCGACCCGAGCCTGGACCTGCGCATCGCCGAGGACCACAGGGGCGCCGGGCTCGGCACCGCCGCCGTCCGCTGGCTGTCCGGCGAGGTCTTCGGCGGCTGGCCGGGGGTCAACCGCATCGAGGCCCAGACCCGGCGCGACAACCGGGCCATGCGGGCCGTGCTGCGCCGCTGCGGCTTTGTGAAGGAGGCGCACTACCGGCGGGCCTGGCCGGCCGAGGACGGCGTCATCCAGGACGGCATCGGCTACGCCCTGCTGCGTGAGGACTGGGAGCGAGGGACGGCCACCCCGGTCGACTGGGACGGCGACTAGCCGTCAGGCGTCGCCGACGCTGTGCGGGGTCAGGCGCCGCAGGTCGCCCTGGCGGACAGTGACGCCGGTGCGGTCGAGGTGCTCGAGCAGCGGGATGGCCGTGCGCCGGGTGGTGCCGAGGGCCTCCTTGGCCTCGGTGGCCGCGAACGGCCGCCCGTCGGGGAAGCTGCGCCGCAGGGTCTCGACCGCCCCTTCCAGGGCCGAGCGCCCGAGGTAGCCGCCGGGCCCGACGGCCACCAGCACCCCTAGCCGGACCAGCAGGGCGGTCGCCTTCCGGTCGGCCCCGAGCTCGGCGAGGGCGGCGTCGCCGAGCAGCCCGACCCCGGCCCCGTCGACGGCCC